>NZ_JACGAS010000013.1:0-53140 GCF_020138135.1 Campylobacter sp. RM12647
GAGTTTAATATACATCATATTACTATTCAGCCAGAAATTAGCGAATAATTAGGAATTAACTTCCTAATTACTCTTCAATTAATTCTTTTTCGCCTTTTTTACGAGCTGCTATGATTAATGGAACTCCGCTTAAATCATAGTGTTTTCTTAATACATTTTGTAAATAGCGTTTGTAAGAAAAATGAAGTGCTTTTGGTCTATTCATTACAAGTGCGATTTTTGGTGGTGCAACGCTATATTGAGTAGCGTAATAAATCTTAACAAGTTTGCCTTTATCGTGTGGCAATGGATGAGCTAGACAAGCTTCTTCTATGATTTGATTTAATTTTGAAGTTTGGATTTTTTGAATGTAGTTTGAATGCACTTTTAAGATTAAATCTAAAAGATTTTTAATACGCTTTTTACTAAGTGCTGAAACGCTAATAATAGGTGCATAGGCTAAGAATTTAAATCTATCAAGCCTTAAATGTTTGCAAACTTCATCAAATTCTTTATCACTCTTACCACATAAATCCCATTTATTTAAAACTATAATCACGCCTAAATAATTCTTACCTAAAAGCCCAGCTATTCTTTCATCAAGCTCGTTAAATCCTTCAGCAGCATCTAATACAAGCAGAGCAATTTGAGAGTTTTCTAGCATTTTTTCGGTGCGATTTAGAGCGTATTTTTCTATACCTAAAATTTTACTTCTTCTTCTAATTCCTGCGGTATCAACAAATTCAAGCGTTTTGCCATTATATTCAATACTTTCATTTACAGGATCAATCGTAGTTCCTGCAATGCTACTTACAACACATCTTTCATCATTTACAAGTGCGTTTAAAAGTGAGCTTTTACCTACATTTACACGCCCTAAAATTGAGATTTTTATATGATTTTCATCAATTTCGCTAACTTCGTTAATGCCTTCTTCATCATATTCACCAGCTATATTTTCATCTAAGAAATCTTCTAAGCTAAGCTCTGAATTATCAGGCACGAAAGTATCACGCAAATGTGAGCTTAAAAAATCATTTAATTCATCAATCCCCGTTGCGTGAGATACGCTTATATTAAATACATTTTTAAATCCAAAACGAGTAAATTCCAAGCTTCTTTCTTCATCTTTTTTACTATCTACTTTATTAATTACTAAAGCTGTTGGTTTTTTAAGCTTTAATAAATCATAAAAATAAGATCTATCATCATCATTTGCACCCAATTTACAATCTACCATATAAACGATTATATCAGCGTCTTTTGCTTCTTTTAAGGTGTTCTTTTTAACATTTTGAAATAATTCATCTTTATCATCAAGCCCACCACTATCTACTAAAATAGCCTTTTTTCCATTAATATCAACTATTTTTCTATTAGTATCTCTAGTAGTGCCACTAATATCAGAAGTTATCGCTAAGCGTTCTTTTGCCAAGCGATTAAATAGTGAGCTTTTGCCAACATTTGGCTTTCCTATTAACATTATTTTTTGCATATATATCCTTTATTAAAAAAGCTCATTTTAGCTATTATTGTTTAAGTCCTAGCAAAGTATCTAACATTTTATCAACCGTTGTGATGATTTTAGCACTTGCACCAAAACTTGCTTGATATTTCATAAGATTGCTTAATTCTTCGTTCATATCAACTCCACTTACTGATTGAAATTCTGCTGTTACATTAGCCAAGATAGCTTCGTTTGTTTTGTATAAAGTATTATTGTTTTCTGCACGACTTGCTATATCTGTTGTCAAAGACCTATAAAATCCTTCAAAAGTAGCTTGAGTGCTTTCTCCTTTAGTATCGTAAAAATCAATTTTATTATATTGAAGTTGATTGATTGCGTTTGCTACATCGTTATTTCCATCAGCACCAGAACTACTTGCTCTAAGTAAAGTTGGGTCGTGTCTTAGGCTAGTATCTACATTTATATTGCTACCATTAGTGCCTTCAAAGAATTTTCCAAGACCAAAAATTCCAGGAAAATTAGTGCCATGATCTTCTACACCTACTTTAAATCCATCTAGTTTAGGAATAAGACTAAAAATACCACTATCTTTTGTTTCATCATAAGAATAATCAGCTAAAAAATAATCATCAAAATCGTTTAAATTGTTATTATCGTTATTATCATCTGTATTAGAATTAATTTTTTCTAATAAACTAGAACTTCTTACTCCACCTGTCATTGATGTGCTTGTATCAAGAGTGATTGTTTTTCTTGCTACTTCTTGACCATTATCGTTATATACGATTAAATCAAATGTGCCTGTTTTTAATCTATTATCTACATTCATAATAATATCATCATTTTTTAGATGAGACATTTCATTTGATAATATTTGCTTTTGAGCTGCTCTTGAGTAGATATTGTTTGTTTCTGTAATCATAGTTTTTGCAAAAGAATCAAGATTGTTTATATAATCTTGCAAAATACCATCATCAAATCCATTAGTTTGGGTATTAAACTCACGACCCCTTAAATTAAGTTGAGCTCCTAATTGTCCCCCACTTAATTTAGAAGTTAAATCAGCAGTAGTTCCATCTTGAAGCTCATAATAAATCCTTTGAAAAGGGCTTCCTGCAGCAACACTATCTATTCTTAATGGATGAAATGTTGTCCCATCAACTATAGAAAAACCTTCAATGTTTAAATGATAATCTATGCTCCCATCTTTTATATTTGTATCAAATGAAGCATTTTGTTCTAAATTCTCTTTAAAAACTGATGATTTAACGAGTTTTGAAAGTCTTAATTCTAATTCATCTCTTTTATCTCTTAAATCATTTGCCATAGAATCACCAGCACTCTCACTTGCCGCTATTTGAGCATTAATTGTAGAAATATCCTTACCAATTCTATTTATTTCTTCAATAGTTAAAACTACATCATCATTTACTGATTTTTGCATTTTAAACATATCATCTCTAGTAGCTTTTATATCTTTTGCAAGGGTTGTTGCTACTTGAACTAGATTTATTTTTGTAGCACCATCAGCAGGGTTGCTAGCATAATTATTCCAAGCTTTTTGATAAGCTTGTAAATCATTTAAAATTCCAACATCTTTTAAATCAGGAAATCTTTGTGCTGCTTCTTCAAGTTTTGTTTTTAGATATTTAGTATGTTCAAAATTATTTGTATTATCACGCATTTTTGTGAAAACATACTCATCGTGAATTCTTACAATCTTATCAACCTTAGTTCCAAGTCCAATATCACCAGCTGGCACATGTAAAGCATCTGCTGCTGATTGAACTACTCTTTGCCTAGTATAATAAGGATTGTTTGCATTTGTAATGTTATGTCCTGTTGTAGATATTTGAACTTGTGCAGCTCCAAGACCACTTACACCTGTATTTAGTGTTGAAAATATACTCATAATTAACCTTTAAAACTTTAACTTGATTTAAGCTTGTTAGCAAAATATATTCCATATCGTAAAAATTTTATTAATCTTTATATTTATTTGAAATTCTTTTTTTTAGATATTGATTTAAAAAATATTTTTTAATAACTTATATTAAAATTAAAAACTTATAATCCAACATTAAAATATTTATTAAAGGAAGAAATATGAAAATAATGGTAATTCAAGGACCAAATTTAAATATGTTAGGTCAAAGAGACCCTAGAATTTATGGAACTATGACTATGGCTCAAATACATGAACAAATGAGTATAGCTGCTAAAGAAAGCAATGTTGATATAGAGTTTTATCAAAGCAATTATGAAGGCGAAATAATTGATAAAATTCAAGAGTGTGTAGGAACTTGTGATGCAATTATTATAAATGCTGGTGGATATACTCATACATCAATTGCGATTGCTGATGCAATAGCAGCTACAAGAATGCCTGTAATTGAAGTTCATATTAGTAATATTTATGCTAGAGAAGAATTTAGAGCTAAGAGTTTCTTAAGTCCTGTATGTGCTGGAACTATTAGTGGTTTTGGACCATTTAGCTATCATTTAGCATTACTTAGTGCTATTCAAATGGTTCAACAACAAAGAGCATTTATAGCAGCTCAAGAAGAAGCACTAAAAGCAAATAACGCTTAATGCCAAATATCAAGATAAATGAAGCGAGATATTTTAAAAGGATTAAGTATTATCCGTATTTTAGCAAGGATAATAAAGCTTATAAATATTTAGCTTTAATTTCTCTTGGTAGTAATATAGAGCCTGAGTGTGAAAGATTTGTAAGATTATTTAAAAAATTAAAATCTGATAGAAGATTTAAGATTATTCAAACTTCAGCATTATTAATAAATGAAGCTTTTGGGTATAAAGAGCAAAAAGATTTTACAAATGCTTTAATGTTTGTTAAAACAAGTCTTCACGCAAGAGAGCTTTTAAAAGTTTTACAACACTATGAAAATATTTTTCATAGGACAAGAAGTTTTAAAAATGCACCTAGAACTCTTGATTTAGATATTGTTTATTTTAGTGAAAAAACATATTGCGATAAGAGATTAGTATTACCACATTATGGTGCAGAAGATAGGATTAGTATAACTTTAGTATTAGGAACAATGTAAGGAAAAAATATGGCAATTAGGCAAGATAGTTTTAGAGTAGAAAAAGGACAAGATTATTTAGCTTATGTTAGAGATTATTATGGAGATGAAGCTGAAATAGTTGCTGTAACTCAAGTAGAAGGAAGAACTCCAACAAGCCCTGCTATGGTAGAAGTAGTTGTAGCTATTAATGATACAAAAGAAAAAAAGCAACCAATTGTAAATAAAAGAGCAGCGTTACACTACGAAAATAGCTTAAAAGAATTTAAAAGCGATAATTTTGATAGAAAAATAGCTATAGAAAATAAGCAAAATCAAAATGAAAATAAATCACTTAATCAAGATTTAAATTCTAAAAAAGAATTATCTAGATTAAAGTTTAATCCTAATTCTAGCAATAAGTCAAAAGATGATAAGCAATTATTAAATGAGTTAAATAGCAAAGTAGATTATTTAATGAGTATGAGATGGGGAGAACTTGCTCCTGCTAGAAATAATCTTGAAATTCCACCTGAGTTTGCATTAATTTATGATAAAGCAAAAAAAAGTGATATGTTACAAACTCATTTAGATGAAATTATGAGAGCAACTCTTAAAAATATGCCAAAAGCTTTATTGAGTAATAAAGAAGCAATTACTAGATATTTTACAACCTTACTTAAGAGTATGATACCTTGCAGAGTTGATGCACCTATTAGAAAACAAAAAATAATTATGTTAGTTGGCCCAACAGGGGTTGGCAAGACTACAACATTAGCTAAGCTAGCTTATAGATACGCATACGGAAGCAAAAGATACAAAACTGCTATAGTTTCGCTTGATAATTTTAGACTAGGTGCTAAAGAGCAATTAGCTGAATACGCTAGGACTATGAGATTACCAATTGCATTTGTATCAACCGAAGAAGATTTGCATAAAAACCTTGAGACTTTAAGTGGTTATGATGTGGTTTTAATAGATTCAACTGGTAATTCTCAATATGATAAGACAAAAATTGAAAAATTAGAAAGTTATTTAAAGGCTAGTGAGAGTGAAATTGAGGTTGCATTGGTATTAAATGCAGGTATGAAGTATGATGATATGGAAGAGACTTTTAATGCTTTTAATGCTTTAAATATTGATACTTTAATACTTACAAAATTTGATGAAACTAGAGCTTTTGGTAATATTTTTTCATTAATTTTTAATATTAAAAAACCTGTTTCGTTTTTTTCAATAGGTCAGAATGTTCCTGATGATATTTTAGTAGCTAATAGCGAGTATTTAATTAAATGCGTTTTAGATGGATTTAAAGGATAAATTATGCAAACACAAGCTGATAAATTAAATGAGCTTATGAAAAATGAGCATAAAGTAAATAAGAAAAATACAAAATTTATTGCAATTACAAGTGGTAAAGGTGGGGTTGGCAAAAGCACAATAAGTGCTAATATTGCTAATTTACTTGCAAATGATGGATATAAAGTAGGTCTTTTTGATGCTGATATTGGTCTTGCAAATCTTGATGTGATTTTAAATGTAAAAATAGGTAAAAATTTATTACATGTTTTAAAAGGAGAATGCAAACTAGCTGATATTATTAAACAAGTAAAACCGAATTTAAAACTAATCCCAGGTGATAGTGGTGGAGAGATTTTAAAATACAATAATTCAAGTTATTTTGACGCTTTTTTAGAAGATGCTGAATTATTAGAAGATTTAGACTTTTTGATAATTGATACGGGTGCTGGTATTGGTGGAACTACTTTACATTTTTTAGAAATTGCTGATGAAGTTATTGTTGTAACTACACCTGATCCTGCTGCAATTACTGATGCTTATGCTACTATTAAAGTTACTTCTGATGTAAGAAATGATTTTTTAATGCTTTTTAATGTGGTAAAAAGCGAAAAAGAAGCACTAGATTTATTTACAAATATTTCAAAAGTTGCATCAGCAAATATTAAAAATAATCCTGAATTAAAATATTTAGGATACTTAGAAAGCTCTGCTTATGTTATTGATTGTATTAAAAGTAGGGTTTTGTTTTCTCAAAGTTCGTCAAGAGAAACTAATCAATTAAAAAAAGCTACTAATAATCTTTTATCAAGATTGGAACGAAATGTGCTTAAAGATTCTGATTCAGGAAATATAAAAAGCTTTTTTAAGAGATTAATTGATAGGATTTAAGGTATATGAGAACGGATAATTATATTGCTTTTGTTACAGTTTGTGGATTTTTTATAGGTTTTATTTGTGCTGTATTTAAGATTGATGATCCGTTTATGATGATAGGTTTTACCTTATTTACTACTTTTGTTTTTTATATTTTAATTCACCTTGTTGTTCTTAATTTTGTTGATGCAAAGAAATTAGGTAGTAGGAATTTTGATAAATTTGCTTATGAAAATACCACAAATCATTTCATAAAAGAGCTTGAAATTAGAGAAAATAGAATGGATAAGATTATTCAGAGTGTAGAAAGTGAATTAGAAATTATCAAAAAGCAAACAAAACCTGCAAGGAAATATAATGCAAAAGCGGCTTAATGCGTATGCAAGTGCTTTAAGAAATGCTCAAGATGAATTAGCTGTTAAATATCAACCAGCATTAAGAGCTATGGCATTTAGATTAAAAGAACGCTTGCCTGCTAGTGTTGATGTTAATGATTTAATAGGTGTTGGGACTGAAGAATTAATCAAATTAGCAAGACGCTATGATGATTTACAAAATGATAATTTTTGGGGATATGCTAGAAAAAGAGTATATGGTTCTATGCTTGATTTTTTAAGAAGTCTTGATACTTTAAGCAGAAGCAATAGAAAAATTGTAAAAGATATAGAAAAAATAATAAATGATTATATAAATGATTTTGATGAAGAACCAAGTGATGAGTATTTAGCAAGTGAATTAGGTATAGATATAGATAAGATTAAAGAAGCAAGATTAGCACAATCAATTAGCTATATCGTTCCATTAGATGAACAATTACAAGTATTAAGCGATGAAGACGCTAATGAAAGACTTGATAAAGAAAATTTATTAGAAAAAATTACCGAAGTTTTAGAAGAATTAAATGAAAGAGAACAATTGATTATTCAGTTATATTTTTATGAAGAGCTTAGTTTAAAAGAAATTAGTGAAATTTTGCAAATTAGCGAATCAAGAGTATCGCAGTTGCAAAGTAGAGTAATTAATACATTAAGAAAAAGGCTAATTGATGGCTGATATTTTATCTCAAGAAGAAATAGACGCACTTTTAAATTCCGTTGATTCAGCCGATAGTGTCCCTGAAGTAAAGAAAGAAAACGATGAAAGGCAAATCATAATATATGATTTTAAGCGTCCAAATCGTGTTAGTAAAGAACAACTTCGTGCAGTAAAAGGAATTCATGATAAATTAGCAAGAAGCCTTGCTACTCAAATTTCTCAAATGATGAGAAGTATGGTGGAAATAAAGCTACATTCAGTTGACCAGATGACTTATGGTGAGTTTTTGATGTCTT
The DNA here is from genome assembly GCF_020138135.1 of Campylobacter sp. RM12647. Classification (NCBI taxonomy): domain Bacteria; kingdom Pseudomonadati; phylum Campylobacterota; class Epsilonproteobacteria; order Campylobacterales; family Campylobacteraceae; genus Campylobacter; species Campylobacter sp. RM12647. The sequence continues at coordinate 7,983 of NZ_JACGAS010000013.1, forward strand.
TACCAAATCCTACTAGCTTTAATGTTTTTTCAATCAAGCCTTTAGATGGAACTTGTGTTTTAGAGATAAATCCTAGTATTGCTTTTCCTATGATTGATAAATTATTAGGTGGAGCTGGAGAAGGAAGTGAAAAAAATAGAGAATTAACAGATATTGAGATTAATTTACTTGATAGTATTTTAAGAATTATGATGGGTAGACTTAAGGAAAGCTGGTCAATAATTACTGATATGTATCCTAGCGTAGAAGCTAAAGAAAGTAGCCCAAGTGTAGTCCAAATTGTAAGCCAAAACGAAATAGTAATAATGGTTGTTATGGAGCTTACTATAGGTAATAATAGCGGTATGATTAATATTTGTTATCCTGTAATTTATTTAGAACCAATTTTAGGTCGTTTAGCAAATCGTGATGTAATGCTAGGCGAAACAAGTGCTAAAAAAAGTAGAAATAAAGAAATCAAAACCTTAGTAGGTCGTGCTGATATGGTCTATGAAGTGATTTTAGGTAAGGCTTTTATTAGTGTAGAAGAATTTTTAGGACTTGAAAATGGAAATATTATTAAGCTAAATAGAAATGCTGATGATAAAGCTATTGTGAGCGTTGATGGAAAAGATGTATTTTTAGCTCAATTTGGTATTCATAGATACCAAAAATCAATTAAGATTTTAGATTTAATTAAAACTGATAAAGATGAGGTTAAAAACATACTTGAAGCTTATGAGTTAGAGCGTAAAACAAAGGCTGCAGAATTTGATAAAGTAGTAGAAATTCAAGAAGAATTGTCAATGGAAGATGAGGAAAAATTAGATGATTGATGAGTTTTTAGGTTTATTTGTAAATGAATGTATTGCCACTATTGAAGGGCTTACAGGAAAAAGTGCTAGATTTAGCGAATATAGTGAGTTTGATATTAAAAACAATGCCTTAAAGCCACCTATTTTAAAAGCAGTTTTTAAAAGCGAAGATAAAGAATTTGCATTTTTATCAAGTCCGGTTTTAATGAGTGCGATTTCTGAATGGATGATGGGCGAAGAAGAAATCTCAATGAATGAGAATTTAGGCACAGATGAGCTTGACGCTAGCAAAGAAGCAATTAGCAATATATTTTCAGCATTTTCAACTTCATTAAATGCACAAAAAGATTTACCTAAGTTTAATTTTAGCTTAGAAAAATGTGAGTTTTTGACTGATGAGTGTGATTTATCTAAGTTTTATAAAATTTATTTTTATGATGTAAATATCAATGATTTAAATGAGCAAATAAGTCTTGCTATCAATGAAAAAGCTTATAAGCTTTTAAATCCTAATTCAAATTCTACAAAAGAAAGTGAAGTAAGTGCGCCTAAAATGGATTTGGGTGAGTTAAAAAATATTAATTTAATAATGGATGTAAAGCTTCCGATTAGAGTTAGAATTGGTAGTAAAAAAATGCTTTTAAAAGATGTTTTAACAATGGATATAGGTTCTGTTATTGAGCTTGACCAATTAGCAAATGACCCTTTAGAAATCTTAGTTGGGGATAAATGTTTTGCTGAAGGAGAAGTTGTTATTGTTGATGGAAATTTTGGTGTGCAAATTACTAAAATCGGAGATAAAAAAGAAAGGTTAGAAAGTCTTAGATGAAATCAGTTACAATTTTTGGCTCGGCTAGATTTGATGAAAATAATAAATATTATAAAGACGCTTTTGAATTAAGTGAAGTTCTAGCAAAGAACGGCTATAGCATTACTACAGGTGGTGGCGGTGGTATTATGCACGCTGCTAATAAAGCTGCTTTTTTAGTTGGCGGGGTTGAGAGTATTGGTATTAATATAAAATTACCAATGGAACAAAGATTAAATGAATATTGCACTAAATCTATTGAATTTAGCGATTTATCTTTAAGAAAAAAAGCCTTAATGCAAAATGATGTAATGATAGTTTGTGCTGGTGGATACGGAACTTTAGATGAATTATTTGAAGTTTTAACCTTAGCTCAAACAAAATTAAGAAATTATAAAATCATTTTATATAACGAAGAATTTTTTAAACCATTAGTTGATTTTTTTAAAAATACACTTTTAAATTCTGGTGCAATTGATGAGAGTTCTTTAAATATTTTTAGCATAGCAAATACACCTAGTGAAGTTTTAGACTTAATAAAATAATTTTTTTACCGATATACCCTAAAGATTATTAACAAGGAAAAAGAATGAGAATAACAAGCTCTTATATTTATTCACAAAATTTAGGCAATTTTCAGCGTCAGCAAAATATGATAAATGACGCAAATAACCAATTAACAAGTGGTTTGAAGATTAATCAATCTTATGATGACGCTGGAATTTATTCAGAAGGTTCAAGACTTGTTTATGAGATTTCTACATTTCAGCAAATTAGCGAAGCTGCTAGTAAAGCTATAAATATTACAAAAAACTCTGATAAAGCAGTAGATGAAATGAGTAAGGCACTAGACCAATTTAAAAACAAATTAATTCAAGGTGCAAACGAAGTTCATTCTGATACTTCTTTAAACGCTTTAGCAAATGACTTACAAAAAATAAGAGATCATATTGTAAATATTGCAAATACAAGTATTAACGGACAATATTTATTCAGTGGAACTAATGTTGGGACTAAGCCTTTTGATGAAAAGGGCAATTATTATGGCAATGATGAAAATATGCAAGTTTTACTAGGGTCTAATGTGTATAATGATTACAATATTTCAGGTCAAGAGCTTATGAAGGGTGTTGATAATGATTATAAAAAAATAATCAGCACAAATGTTCGTTTGGTTGATAGAAGATATGATATTAATAAACCAGAAGAAGTGCATTATATTACTCAAGATAGTAAGATTAAAGACTTAATTGGTAAAGAGTATTTAAAACCACAAGCTAATGGAAAAGAGCTTAATGTGAATGATCATTTTTTAAAAAATGATGAAGGAAGATTTCCTGATACTTATTTTTATGTTCGTGGGACTAAGGGAAATGGTGAGAGTTTTAAAGCTAAGTTTAAGATGGGTGCTAGTGAAGATGTTGGTGCTATGCTTAATAAAATAGGTGAGTTATACGGAAACACTAAGGAAAATAAGGTAGTAGATGTAACGCTTAGCAATAATGGAACGATAGAAATTACTGATTTAAAAAATCAAGAAAGTAGAATTAATTTTTCTATGTTTGCAGCTACTGCTAAGGCTGATGATTTCGGACAAATTTATCCACCAAAAATACCTGATACACCACCAATGCCTATCATTCCTTTTCCTGTTAAAAGTGAGTTAGCAAGTGTAACTAATCCAAATGATTTAAGAAATAATAATAATGTTTTTGTTTTAGAATTTACAAATACAGGTAATATAGATACTTCTTTTACTAGTGATGGGATTGATTATTCTAGGTCTTTATTTAGTAAAAAAGATAATATCTTAAGCTCAAACATAGCTCAAGTAGATAAAAATAATAATGTAGCTACTAATGAGACTAAATTAGTTGAGGCTTCGCAAGGAACATTAAAGCTAAATCCAAATGATACTACAAGACCTGATAGTGTTTTAAAACTAGAAATTACTTCAAAAAATAAGGTACATTATTCAATAGATTTTAATATTACTCAAGGCACTGCAACGGCTAGTTATAAACAAAATGGTCAAGATAAAAAGGTAACTTTACCTATTACAAATGTGGTTTATGATAATAATCAGCATATTTCAGATAGTGTTAAGACAAATCCTGAAAATATAACATATAAGCAATTAGGAGATATTATTTCTATGTTTGCTAGTGATAATATCCCAACTAAAGATTATCAATTAGTTCAAAAATATCCAAATCAAGCTAATTCTCCTATGATTTTAAATAATGATGATAAAGCAGAATTAGAAAGGCTGTTAATTAATTCTAAAAATTCAGTTGATGTAGGTCTTAATGAAAAAGGTCAAATGACTTTAATAGACAAAGGTGCGACTACTACTAAAATAGATTTAGCTATATTTGACGCTAATACTATGAATAAAGATGAATTTGATTTTGGAAATGATGCTAATGGTTTGCCAATTGCTGAAGGTTCTAAAAAGGGAGATTTGTTTAATTTTAATACAAATTCTACTTTAATTGTTGATGAAGGTAGGGTTGATATTATAAAAGACCTTGATAAGATGATAGAAGCTGTTAGAAATGGAAATTATAGAGCAGATAGTAATAATCCTGAATTGTTAAAAAGTGTTGGTATTCAAGGAGCTTTAAAAAGGATTGACCATTTACAAGATCATATTAATAAAGTTCATACAAAAATAGGTGCAACTCAAACAAGTATTCAAAATTCTCAAGATAGAGCAGATTTAATGAAAGTAAATGTTGAACAAGTTAAGGCGAAGGTTCTTAATTCAGACCCTGTAGAAAGCCAATTAATGCTAATGCAAGCGACAATTACCTTACAAGCTACTTTACAAGCTAGTGCGCAGGTTTCAAAATTAAGCTTATTAAATTATATGTAAGATGAAAAAAGAATTTATATTTATATTTGTTTCATTTATATTATTTTATTTTAGTTTCGGGCTGTTTTTACCCGAAGCTAATGGATTATTTTTAGCAAGTGCTTATTTTAGCAAGGGCTTAAGAATTTGTTTTGGAAATCTTTCTTATATTTTTTTATTAGCATTTGTAGGAAATTACTTATTTGTATATAAATCTTTTAAATATGCTTTAAAAATATTAGCCAATATAATTTGTAGTATTTTGATATTATCTTTACCTTTTTCTAGTGTTTTTGATTTTGGAATTATTAGCTTTTTAGGTTTTGTAAATATTGTATTTTTTATCTTGCTTGTATTTGTTTTAATTTATTTTAATCATTCTTATATTTATTCAAAATTACAAGATAAAGATAAGTTCAAAAATCTTTTTAAAAGCAAAGAAAAACCTATTAAAAAAGAAAAAATCATAAAAGAAATAAAAACTCCTAAAGAAGACAAATCAAAACCAAAAGAAGAAATTTTAAGCGATTTAGGCAATATTAGATTTGTAAAATCATATGAAATAAAAACCACTAAAGAAGATGAAAAGACTAAAATTAATTTTACAAACGAACAAGGCAAAATAATTAGTGAGCCAAAAATAGTTTTAGAGCCTTTAATGCAGAAAATAAACAAAGATAGCATTAATAAAGATGATTTTAAAATAGTTAAAAACGAAATAAAAGAAGAAAAATCAGTAGAGCAAACCGAAGAAATACAAAATGAAATTCCTGTTTTAAATTCTAATGATTTTCAAGATATTTTGATAGTAGATGAGCAAGATTCTCAAAGTTTTGTCCCTAAAAAAGGCAAAAAAGTAGAGATTTTAAATGAGCTTGAAGAAAATAAAGCAATTTTAAAAGATATTGAATTAGGAGCGATTGAAATACCAAGAGATTTTGAGCTACCTAGTGTGGAATTATTAGATAAAGCTGTAACTACAGAAATAATAATTAATGAAGATGAGCTTGATGAGAAAATAAACGAGCTTTTAGCAAAATTAAAGCATTTTAAGATTGATGGAGATGTGGTTAAAACCTATTGGGGTCCTGTGGTTACTACATTTGAGTTTAGACCTGCTGCTGATGTAAAGCTTAGCAAAATTTCAGGCTTAGCTGATGATTTAGCTATGGCACTTAAGGCTACAAGTATTAGAATTCAAGCACCAATTCCAGGAAAAGATGTGGTAGGGATTGAAATTCCAAATAAGACTTCTCAAACAATTAATATTAGAACTATTTTTGAAGATGAATTATTTTCAAAGTCTAAAAGCAAATTAACAATAGCCTTAGGTAAGGATATAGTAGGAAATACTTTTGTAACTGATTTAAAACGCTTACCGCATTTATTAATAGCAGGAACTACAGGAAGTGGTAAGAGTGTGGGTATTAATGCTATGATTTTAAGTCTTTTATATAAAAATAGCCCAAGGACTTTAAGGTTATTAATGATTGACCCTAAAATGCTTGAATTTTCAATGTATAATGATATTCCGCACTTATTAACTCCTGTAATTACAAGAGCAGAAAAAGCAACTTTAGCTTTAAAAAATATGGTTTTAGAGATGGAAAGACGATATGAATTAATGGCTAGCGTTTATACTAAAAATATTGAAAGTTTTAATGAAAAAGCACCTAAATTAGGACTTGAGCCTTTTGCTTATATTGTAATTATTATTGATGAGTTGGCTGATTTAATAATGACTAGTGGAAAAGAAGTAGAAACTTATATAGCAAGATTAGCTCAAATGGCAAGAGCAGCAGGAATTCATCTAATAGTAGCTACACAACGCCCAAGTGTAGATGTAATAACAGGTCTTATTAAGGCAAATTTACCTAGTAGATTAAGCTATAAAGTTGGAACTGGAGTTGATAGTAAGGTTATACTAGATTCTAAAGGAGCTGAGAGTTTGCTTGGTCGTGGAGATAGTTTATTTACTCCACCAGGAACAAGTCAGATAGTAAGATTGCACGCTCCATTTGCAAGTGAAGAAGAGATAATTAGAGTAGTAGAGCACCTAAAAAAACAAGAAAAATCAAATTATGATGAGAGTATTTTACAAGATTCAAGCTTTACTCAAACCTATGTTAAAAATAATGATGATAGTGTAGATGAATTATTCAGTGAAGCTGTAAGAATTATGCAAGAGAGCGGAAAAACTAGTATTTCTTATATTCAACGCCAATTAAATATAGGTTATAATAGAGCTGCTAATATTGTAGAGCAGTGCGAAAAGCAAGGAATTTTGAGCGAACCTAACGCAAAAGGCGTAAGAAGTCTTTTGTAAAAAAATCTAAGGAGAAATATGACAAAAATAGGAAAAAAAGAATTTTATGTAGTTGCATTAATGCTATTTGCTATGTTTTTTGGTGCGGGGAATTTTATTTTGCCACCAAAACTAGGAATGGATGCGGGGAGTAATTTTTATTTAGCGATTTTGTTTTTTTGTGTAACAGGTGTTGCTTTACCTGTTTTAGGCGTTGCTGCAGTTGCTAAAGCAGGAACATTAAAAGAATTAGCAAGTAGAGTAAATGTAACATTTGCAGTAATTTTTGTAGCAGTTATTTATATTACCATAGGGCCTTTAGTAGCAATTCCAAGAGCTAGCACTATGCCTTATGAAATAATGATTTTACCTTTTGTTGATAATGAATATAATGTATATTATTTAGCTTTTTATAGTTTTATATATTTTGCACTTAATTATTATATATGCTTAAATCCTAGCACTATGTTAGATACATTAGGCAAGTATTTAACACCGATTTTACTTATTTTAATAGCAGTATTTTTTATATGCACTTTAATTTATTCAGAAGTAAATGTTAGCATTCCTAATCAAAATTACACTACCCACCCAGTAGCAACAGCATTTGTAGAAGGCTATCAGACTATGGATGCGCTTGCTGCTTTAGTATTTGGGATTAGTGTTGTTGGGGCTTTAAAATCATTAGGAGTTACTAATAAACATCAATTATCATTACTTACTATAAAAGCAGGATTATTTTCTGGAATTATTTTAATGATAGTTTATTTTGCTTTAGGGTATTTAGGCTATGTTTATGGTAATACCTTTAAAGACGCTAGTAATGGGGCTATTTTATTATCATTAATTAGTGATGATTTATTTGGTAGTTTTGGTAGATTTATTTTAGGATTTACTGCCTTACTTGCTTGTCTTACTACTACGATTGGTTTGATTGGCTCAAGTGCTAGCTATTTTAGTAGTGTTACTAAGATTTCTTATAAAACTTGGGTTATTATTTGGGTAGTTGCTAGTTTTGTTTTATCAATTCAAGGTTTAACGCAGATTTTAAAAGTAAGCGTTCCTATATTAATAGCGATTTATCCAATAGCTATAGTTTTAATAATTTTATCTTTAATAAATAATTTAATAAATGAGAGCAAAATCATTTATAGATTTAGCGTTTATACTGCGGCTTTTATAGGAATTTTAAACGCAATTGATAGCTCAATTTTAAGCATAAACGATGAAAAAATATTATCTTATTTAGGTATAGCTAAATATTTAGAAATGTTGCCATTTTACTCATCTATGCTTGGCTGGGTTATACCTGTGATTGTTATGTTTATATTAGGATATATTATTAATGCCTTTAGTAAAAAAGATGATTTTTAATTAAATCATCTTGTTACAATTCTACACACTTATTTCTTATTAATTAACAATTAATATCAAAAATTAAAATTTTGTGTTAAGATTAAGCATTTTTTAAAAGGAGTGCTAATGAAAGCAAAAATTTTAAAAGAAGCACTTAATTCACAAGAAATTCTAGTAGCACCAGGAGCTTCTTGTGCTTTATATGCAAGACTTATTGAATTAGCAGGTTTTAAAGTTGTTTATGCTACAGGAGCAGGTATGGCAAATATGCAGTTTGGTTTTCCTGATATAGGACTTGTTAGTATGAATGAAATGTTAGAAAATACAAAGAGAATAAACGATGCTACAAATCTTCCCGTAATAGCAGATATAGATAATGGCTACGGCAATGCTTTAAATGTTTATAGAACAGCAAAAGAATTTAGTAAAAACAAAATAGCAGCAATTCAAATAGAAGACCAGCAACTACCAAAAAGGTGCGGGCATTTTGATGGGAAAAAATTAATATCTCAAGATGAAATGTGTGCGAAAATCAAAGCTTGTAAAGACGCTTTAGAATATGATACTTTAATAATTGCAAGAACAGACGCAATTGCTGTTAATGGTTTTGATGATGCTATTAATAGAGCTAATGCGTATTTAGAAAGTGGAGCTGATATATTATTTATAGAAGCTCCTACTAGCATAGAACAAATGGCAAGTCTTCCTAAATTAGTAAAAGCTTATCATATTGCAAATATGGTAGAAGGTGGCAAAACTCCGATATTAAGCAATGATGAATTACAAAAAATGGGCTTTAATATAGTTCTTTATGCAAATGCTACTTTAAAAGCTGCTATTAAAGGTATGAATGATTTATTAAATCATCTAAAAACTACAGGCAGAACAGATAATGCAGAACATTTAATGATTTCTATGAAAGAAAGAAATAGAATATGTGAATTTGATAAGTGGATGGATATAGAAAATAAATTTAAAGGATAATTATGAAAATTAAATGCAGTGTTTATAGGGGTGGCACGAGTAGGGGGCTAATATTTAACGCAAATGACTTGCCTAAAGATAAAAGCACTTGGGCTGATATATTTAAAAAATCTATTGATTGTCATAACCAAAACGCTATTGATGGGCTAGGTGGTTCTATATCATCAACCAATAAAATATGCGTTGTAAAAAGTGTAAATAATAAAAATTATGATATTGAGTGGGAATTCTTTCAAGCTGGGGTTATGAAAGATAGTATAGATAATAAAGGCACTTGCGGGAATTTAATAGCTGCTGTTGGAGCTTATGCTATTAATGAAAAGTTATTTAGTTTTGATAGGTTTGCAAGCAATGTATGTGTTAGAATTTACAATACAAATATTCAAAAAATTATTGAATTTAAAGCTAAGATTAAAGATGGAGAATTTGTAGAAAAAGGCTCTAGTATTATGCAAGGAGTTTTTGGTGGTTGTGAGCTGGCTGATGTTTTTATTAAAAATGCAGGGGCTGAACAAACAGGACTTAAATATCCATTAGGAAAAATTAGCAATTTTAATGGTTATAGAGCTACTTTACTTGATTTAATAAATCCATTTTTATATGTTGATGCAAGGGAATTTGATTTAGATTTTAATTTAAATTATAATGATTTTAGTGCTTTAAAAGCTATTGAAGATTTAAACAAATTAAGAGATTTTTATGCTATTAAATTAGGTTTTGCTAAAGATGAAAATGATTTAGAAAACAATCAAGCTATACCAAAAATAGCAGCACTTTTTAAATCTGATAATAAAAGTGAATTTGATATAGGAATTAGGGTTTTAAGTCTTAGAAATCTTCATAAAAGCTCGCCTGCTAGTGGATTATATAATTTAGCCGTTGCAGCATTAGAAAATGGCACTTTAGCAAATGAGCTTAGTGGTTTAACTATGATACAAAATGGTATTCAAGATGTAAAAATTAAACATTTTTTAGGCGTAGTAGATGTTAGCGTAGAGATAGAAAGTGGTAAAATCATAGGTGTTGGACTTAAAAGAAGTGCAAGAAGAATAATGGACGGATTTATTTACATTAATTAAAAGGAGAAAATATGAAGAAATTTAAATGTAGTATTTATAGAGGTGGCACATCTAAAGCTGCTTGTTTTTATGAAAAAGATATGCCAGCAAGAGTTAAATGGGGCGAGTTTTTAGCTGATGTTATGGGAACTGCTACAAAGCAAATTGATGGAATTGGTGGTGCTGCGTCAGTAACTTCAAAAGTAGCTATAGTTGATATTAAAAATAATGAATTAACTTATACTTTCGCTCAAGTAAATATTGATAAAGAAATGGTTGATTTTAATAGTAATTGTGGAAATATTAGCTCATGCGTTGGTGCTTTTGCTTATGATTTGGGTTTGATTGATTTAAATGATTCTAAAATGTATGAAAAAATCATTATAAAAGATGAGTGTGATTTAGAAAATAAAATAATTTGCGTTAGGATTTTAAATACTAATACAAATAAATATTTAAAAGCTAGATTTAAATTAAGCGATGATTTAAAGAGTTTTGAACCAGCAGGAGATACTAAAATAGCAGGAGTGCCAAATACAGCTAGTGAAATTAAATTAGGTTTTATTAATCCTGAAGGCTCTATGAATAAAGGATTATTGCCTACAAATTCTGCAAAACAAGTTGTAAATACAAGTTTTGGCAATATTGAAATTAGTATAGTAGATGCTGGAGCAGCGCTTGTGTTTATGAGAGCTAAAGATTTATTAAGTGGCAATATATATGATGAAATTTCTCAAAACGAGCTTGATAAAATTGAAGAAGTAAGAAGTATAGCAAGTGAGCTAATTGGCTTAGCAAAAAAAGAAGAAGCAACAGCAAAAAATCCATCAGTGCCTAAAGCTTGTTTGGTTGATTTCGTGCAAGATTACACTAGCACAAGTGGTGCTAAAATATCAAAAAATGATATAAATGTATGCGTTAGAATGATGAGTATGCAACGCCCACACCCATCAATTGCAGTTACAGGAACGGTATGTATTTCAATGGCAGCAAAGACACAAGGTACATTAATTAATGAGCATTTAAGTAGCTTTTCTAATGAATTAGTAATAGCTCATCCAAGTGGGACAATTACGGGATTTATTGATAATGATAGCGTGAGTGTGATTAGGACTGCAAGATGCTTAATGCAAGGCTATGTATTTACTAGAAAAGATTATTAAGTTAAATTTCTAATTTAAATTCCTTTTTGGAATTTAAATTAGGATTAAGTATTTTATAAATTAATAATGGCTTATAAAATACTTTAAAAATTATTTGATTTGATATTATTTTTTTCGTGTTTATTTAAAAACTCTTTCATATTAGACACTTCACAAGTAAATCTTCCTAGACTTTCATCAGAGCGAATTACTCTATGGCAAGGTAGTATTATTAAATAAGGGTTTTTTGATAATGCAGTTCCTACTGCACGATAGGCTTTAGAATTTATTCTATATGCTAATTCTTTATAAGTTATAGTGTTTGCATAAGGTATATTTTTAAGTTCATTTAAAACTTCTTTTGTAAAAGTAGAAAATTTATCAAGATTAAGTTTTATATTTGTAAAATCAAAATCTTCTCCCTTAAAATACTTTAAAAGTTCAGATTTTACTAATGAAGTTATTTGATTTGGTTTTTCTTTTAAAGTAGCAAGATTTGTAATATCAACTGAAATCAAATACTCATCATTAGCTTTTATTAAAACTATAAAGTTTTTAAATTTTATAATTTCAATATACATTAAGAGCCAAAACTACCAGAACTACTAGCACCACTTGTGCTTTGGCTTTTAAAAAATCCACTACTTTTTGAAGCTCCTGCACTAGGTGTGCTTTTAAAGCTATTTACACTTCTTTGATATGTACTTGGGTTTTGATAATGCGTAGCTTTGTTTGCATTAAAATGTGAATTATTAAATAACTTATTGCCTATCCAAGAGCCAATGATTGCACCCGCTACAGAGCTTAGCAAAACTTCGCCTAATGAATGATTTGAACCAATACTTTCATTTGTTAATGAGCTTTGATTTGCTTCTATTTTTGCATTTTCAGCTTTTATTAGCTCGTCCATCTCAGCCTTGCTTAATACTCTTTCATTTCCATTTAATTCTTTTAGAACTACTCTTGTTTCATCGCTTGGAAATTCATCTTTAATTCTGTATTGTTTAGGAGCATATTCTTCTATTATTAAAAATGAGCCTTTAGCTTGTTGTTTCTCTTCACCACCACAAGCACTTAATAATGAACCAGCTACAATTGCAGTTAAAGACGCTTTGTAAGTTAAGTTATTCAAATTCTTAAACATTTTTCCTCCTAAATCTTTGATAATTTTTTGTTTCTTATAAATACTTGATTGTTTTCTAGTTTTATTTTTTTACTTTTAAAAAGCCTTGATATGAGATATTTTTTTATTTTTTCACGCTTTTTTTTCTTAAATCTTAATAAATATTCATCTATTAAAATCCATTTTGCTTTTATAATTACTGGTAGATTTATTTTATTTTTTAATTCTTCGTTTTCTTTTTTTAATTCTTCGTTGCTTAGTTTTAAGATTTTTATTTGTTCTAATAGCTCATCTTTAATAGCTAAACTATTTTGTTCTGGTTCTATTAAAACATAGGTTTTATTATCTTCTTTTATTGATTTTAAAGTGCCTCTTCTAATTCTATTATAAATAGCTTCTTTGCTGATATTTAAGTATTTTGCGGCGTCTTTTACTAAGAGTTTCATTTCTAACCTTTAAAAAGGGGATAACCCCTTTTTATTAAAGCTTTGCTTCGTAATGTCTTAACATATATAGGCGTTTTAGCATTTTTTTTCTAGCTGAAATTTTTTGTTTTTTGCGAATTTCAGTCATAGGTTCAAAAAAGCGTCTTGCTCTAACTTCTGTTACGATTAGGTTACGATCAGTTTGCTTTTTGAATTTGCGATAAGCCTCGTCAAAAGATTCGTTATTATGAACTTTAATCCCTGGCACGGCAATCACTTCCTTTCGTTGTAAAATTAAAAGTGCTAATTTATAAAAAAATTGTTAATAAACAAAATATTTTTTAATTTACTATTCTTAATTTTTAAAGACTAAAATTATCTTAAAATTACAAATTAAGTTAAAATTAAGGAGAGCGTAATGGGAAATATTACAAATTATTTTAAAAAGCGGACTACATTTTATGTTTTACTTACCTGTATTATCTTTATTATTCCATTTATTAGAATAAATGGTAATCACTTATTTTTGCTTAGTTTTGATAAACAAAAATTAGATTTATTTTTCATATCTTTTAATACAAATGAGTTGTATTTAATGCCATTTTTATTAATTATGATGTTTGTATTTATTTTTTTTATTACAAATTTACTTGGTAGAGTTTGGTGTGCTTGGGGCTGTCCTCAAACTATATTTAGAATAATTTTTAGAGATTTAATACAAACTAAATTATTTAGAATTTATAGTGGCAGAAAAAATAAACAAAATAAACCAAGAAATAAAATATTTGCAAGAATTGCAAGTGTTATTGTGTTTTATCCAATTAGCTTAATTGCTGCAAGTAATTTTTTATGGTATTTTGTTCCACCTGAAGATTTCTTTACTTATCTTGACCATTTTAATGAACACTTACTTTTATTTGGAATTGTTTTATGCTTATCTTTATTTATAACATTTGATATTACTTTTATTAAAGAGAATTTTTGTGCTTATATTTGCCCTTATGCAAGAATTCAAAGCGTTATGTTTGATAACGACACAAAAAGTGTTATATATGATGAAAGTCGTGGCGGAATTATTTATAAAGATGGAGAAAAAATTACAAAAAAACCAATAGGCGGAGAATGTATAGCTTGTGAAGCCTGTGTAAAAATATGTCCAACTCATATAGATATTAGAAAAGGAATGCAACTTGATTGTATAAATTGTCTTGAATGTGCTGATGCTTGTTCAAATGTTCAAGCAAGATTTAATAGGCCATCATTAATATCTTGGTCTAGCACAAAAGAAATAAAAACTAAAGAAAAACTTAAATTCTTTAGATTTAGAACTATTGTTTATATAGTTGTATTGTGTGCTATGTTTATTGGGTTAGTTTTAACGGCTGGTAGTAAAGAAACTATGCTTATGAATATAAATAGAACTACTGAATTATATACAATAAATAAAGATGAAAATTATGTTGATAATGCCTATGTTATATTATTTCACAATACTAGCAAGCAAGACCATAGATTTTATTTAGAAATATTAGATGATGATATTAGTATTTTAAAACCTAAAAAAGATTTTAGAGTTAAAGCTGGTGAGAAATTAAAACAAATTGTTATTTTAAGAAGCGAGCTTAAGAAAGTTAAAAAACATCATAAGCATATTAATATAAGAGCTTATGCCTTAGATGATGATAAAATATTTACCATAAAGGATACAATATTTATATATCCTAAGGAGAAAAAATGGAAGGAAAAGAAGAAATAATTTTAAAAGTAGCCCTTGAACTATTTTTAGAAAAGGGCTATGAAAATACAAGTTTAAATGATATTGTTAAAGTAACTGGCGGTTCTCTTGCGACGATATATAAAAAATTTGAAAATAAAAATACTTTATTTTTAAAGGCTTTAAAATTTAGGGCGGAAACTAGGTTAGAGAATTTAAAAATTATGATTTCTTCAAAAGCCAACTTGGATTTACCAGATTTTTTAAATGTATTTGGTAATGAATATTGTAATTTTTTTATAGGCGAAGATAATGCAAAATTTTTAAGATTAGTTCTTGAGAGAACTTATCAAGATATTAATTTTAAACAAGAATGTGCAAAAGCAGATAAAGATGTAATAATTAGATTTTTATGTGAAGTATTTGAGAAAAAAATCAAAAAAGAAATTCTAAATGAAATAAGTGCTTATAATTTAGCTAATTTATATTGCTCTATGATTAGAAGTAATAAGATTTTTGATTTGATTTTTAACTCTAAAGAAATCTTTACAAAAGATGAATTAAGTGAGCATGTAAAAAATGTAAATATCTTATTTTTAAGGGCTTTGCGTTAATTTCATTAACTTAAATGTAATTATAATTACATCTTTAAAATTTAAAATTACAACAAGGAAGATTTATGAAAAGACTTATTAAATTAAGTTTCGTTGCTAGCTTATTATTATTTACAGCTTGCAATGACAAGGTAGAGCAAAAGCAGCAAGAAATGCCACCTTCTATTGTAGATATTAAAAAAGTAAGTTTAGAAAATGCTGAAATTTATTATCAATATGCAGCGAAATTAGAAGCTAATAAAGATGTAATAGTTTTGCCAAAAGTATCTGGTGAGATTAAAAAAATATTATTTAAAGATGGTGATTTTGTAAAAAAGGGAACAATTTTATATAAAATTGATGATGAGCAATATAAAGCTAGTTTGGATTTAGCGTTAGCTGATGTTGGTGTTGCTAAAGCAAACTACGAAAACGCTAATACTGATTATAATAGAACTAAAGACTTATATGCTAAAAAAGCAGTTAGTCAAAAAGAATTTGATACAAAAGAAGCAGCCTTTAAAAGTGCAAAAGCTAGTTTAGATAAAGCCAATGCAGCTTATAAGATAGCTAAATTAAACTATGATTATACTAATGTAAAAGCTCCATTTGATGGATATGTGCAAGCTTCGTTAGTTGATGCTGGAAGCTATGCTAATGCAAATAATACTCAATTAGTAAAAATTGTAGATCAAAATACTTTAAAAGCTACATTTTTTATATCAGATACAAATATGGAACAAATTAAAAGAAATAATAATGATTTAAAAAGTGCAAAAGCTAATTTTACTTTAAATGGTAAGACTTATGAAGGTAAAGTTGAGTTTATATCAAATTATAATGAATTAGCAAGCACTAAAGCTTATGCGGTTTTTGAAAATACTAATCAAGAATTAAGTGCAGGAACCTTTGTTAGTCTTAAACTAAGCAATATTATGCAAAATGATTCTTTTGTAATTAGTAGAGAAAATTTATTACAAGATATTGATGGATATTATGTATTTGTTAAAGACAAAAATATAACAAAACAAATTCATGTTAAAACAATTTTTGATGATGAGAAAATTGCCGTAATTGATGCAAAAACAAGTGATTTAAAAGTTGATGATGAATTGATTTTAAATAATTATAAAAAGATTTATCCTGGCGCAAAAATAGCAACTAAGGCAGAATTTGGTGCGATGATGCAAAAGCAAGCTCCTAAAGAGCAGACTAAGGAACAATAATGTTTTCTAAGTTTTTTATATATAGACCAGTATTTGCGATAGTTGTTTCAATTATAATTACTATTGCTGGTATTTTAGGAATGAAGGGTTTGCCTATTGAAGAATATCCTAATGTAACATCTCCAACGGTTAGGGTAACTGCTAATTATTCTGGCGTTGATGCAGCTACGCTTTCTCAAAATGTAGCAAGTATTCTTGAAGACGCAATTAATGGTGTTGAAGATATGATTTATATAACTTCAAGCTCAAGTTCAAGTGGTTTAATGTTTTTAAATGTTTATTTTAAGGTTGGAAAAGACCCATCAAAAGCATTAATTGATGTTAATAATAAAGTTCAAAGCGTTCAAGCAAAAATGCCTGAAGAAGTTAAAAAATTAGGTGTTAGTGTTGATGAGACTAGCTCAAATATTTTAGCTGTTGTTTCGTTTTATTCTCCTGATGATAGCCGTGATGAAACTTATCTAAGTAACTATGCTACATTAAATGTGGCTGAAGAGTTAAAGAGATTAGAAGGTATTGGTAGTGCTGAAGTAATTGGAGCTAAAGATTATTCTATGAGAATTTGGCTTGATTCAGAAAAGCTTAATAAATATGATTTAAATCCAGCTGTTGTAAGTGCAGCTATAAGAGAACAAAACTCACAATATCCAACAGGAACGATAGGCGATTTACCTATGAAAGAAATTAGTCCATTTGTTTATACAATGAGTGCTAAAGGTAAGCTTAGTAAGGTAAGTGATTTTGAAAATATCATAATAAAAGCACTTCCAAATGGAAATATTTTATATTTAAAAGATATAGCAAGAGTAGAGATAGGAACTAAAAACTATGGTTTTGCCGGACTCAATAATGGTAAAAAAATGGTTCCTATGATGATTAATTTAAAATCAGGTGCAAATGCTATAGCAGTAGCTAAAGCTGTGCAAGAAAAATTAGAAGAGCTAAGCAAATTCTTCCCAAGTGGTGTTGCTTATAGTATGCCTTATGATACTACCGATTTCGTAAAAGATAGTATAAGCGAAGTTGTTCAAACATTTGTTGAAGCTATTTTACTTGTTTTAATAGTTATGTATATGTTCTTAAAAAACCTTCGTGCAACTATTATTCCATTAATTGCTGTGCCGGTTTCTTTACTTGGAACTTTTGCTTTCCTTTATGTTTTTGGTTTTACAATCAATCTTATTACATTATTTGCTTTAGTTTTAGCAATCGGCATTGTTGTTGATGATGCTATTGTTGTTGTAGAAAATGTTGAGCGTGTGTTTAGAAGTGGTATTACAAAAGATGTAAAAGCAGCTACTAAAATGGCAATGGATGAAGTAACCGGACCTGTAATTTCTATCGTTTTAGTATTAAGTGCGGTATTTATTCCTGTATCATTTTTAGATGGATTTGTAGGGCAAATTCAAAGACAATTTGCAATTACTCTTGTAATTTCTGTTTGTATTTCAGGTTTTGTTGCATTAACGCTAACTCCTGCATTATGCGGTATATTATTAAAAGACCATGAAGATAAGCCTTTTTATTTAGTTAAAAAATTTAATGACTTTTTTGATTGGAGTATTAATATTTTTGGTAGTGCAGTTGCAAAAGTTTTAAGACATGTAATTCCAAGTTTAATAGTAGTTGCTATATTCTTTTATGGAATTTTTGCCTTACTAAAAATTATTCCTAGCTCACTTGTTCCTAGCGAAGATAAGGGTGCTGTATTAGTTTTATCACAATTAAAATCTTCTAGCAACCTAGATAAAACTCTAGCCTTTAATAATAAAATCTATGATATGGTTAAGAATAATCCTGCAGTAGAAAGTATGATTTCTTTAAATGGATTTGATGTAGAGAGTTCAGCTCTTTCTCCAAGTGCTGGAATTTCATTTATTACATTAAAAGATTATAAAGATAGAAAAGATTTAGGTATTAATGGAGATAGTGAAAATTTAGCTAATACTTGGATGAAAAATATGTGGCTTGACCCTGATGGTTTTGCATTTTTCTTAAATCCACCACCGATTATGGGGCTTTCTTTAACAGGCGGATTTGAAATGTATGTGCAAAATAAATCAGGTAAAAGTTATGAAGAAATTAAAAAAGATATAGATACTTTACTTGCAGCAGCATCAAAAAGACCTGAATTAACTCAAGCAAGAACGACTTTAAACACTGATTATCCTGAGTTAAAAGTAAGTGTTGATGAGAAAAAAGCTAAAATTTTAGGGCTTAGTTTAAGTGATATATATTCAAATTTAAATTTAATTTTTGGTTCTGTTTATGTGAATGATTTTACTGCTTTAGGTAAAAATTTCCAAGTAAATGTAAGAGGCGATGAAGAATTTAGAAATAAAAGAACAAGTCTTGAAAATATTTATGTTAAAAATAGTGAAGGCAAAAGTATATCTTTAGCTAGTGTTGTTGATATTAAGCCAAGTGTAGCAGCGTTTTCAGTAACTAGATTTAACCTTTTCCCAGCTGCAAAAGTTACAGCTTCGCCAGCTCCAGGATATACTAGTGGAGATGCTATTAATGCTATAGTTGAAGTATTTAATGAAACTATGAATAAAGATGAATATTCTTATGCTTGGGCAGGAAGTTCTTATGAAGAAGTAAATGCTAGTGGTAGTGGTTCTACTGCATTTGCATTAGGTATGGTATTTGTATTTTTAATACTTGCAGCTCAATATGAAAGATGGTTAATGCCACTTGCAGTAATTACGGCAGTTCCTTTTGCAGTATTTGGAAGTTTAGCAGCAACTTATTTAAGGGGTATGCAAAATGACATATATTTTCAAATAGGTTTATTATTGTTAATTGGTCTTAGTGCAAAAAATGCTATATTAATTGTTGAATTTGCTATGGAAGAAAAATACAAACACGGCTTAAGCACTTATGATGCAGCTATAAAGGCGGCAAAACTTAGATTTAGACCTATTATTATGACTTCTTTAGCGTTTGGTTTTGGTATTTTACCTTTAGTATTTAGCGAAGGTTCAGGTAGTGCTGCTAGACACTCACTTAGCACAGGGCTAGTTGGTGGTATTATTATAGCTTCTAGTATATCTATTTTATTTGTGCCTTTATTTTTCTATTTACTAGAGAGTTTAAATGATAAGGTTTTTAAAAAGAAAGGAAAGCAAATTAATGAATAAGCTTTTAATATCAGCAATCGCAGCTTTATTTTTAGCTGCTTGCTCTAGTGTTAATAATTATGAGCTTAAAACTCCAAATAATTTAGATAATAATACTAAATTTGAAATTAAAGATTGGAGAAGCTTAGGCAAAGATGAAAATCTTAATCGTTTGATTGAGATTGCTATGGAAAATAATGAAGATGTTAAAATAGCTATTAATAATCTTTTAATAGCTGAATCAAATTTAGTAAGTGTTGGGATTAAAAGAGAGCCTAGCATTAATCTTGGCATTAATGCAAATGAGAGATTAATTAAACACCAAAAGCCAACTTACGGGCATTCTTTAGGTCTTAATTTATCTTATGAAATAGATTTATTAAATAAATTTGGTAAGGCTAAAGATAATGCTATTTATAGTGCTAATATTAGCGAATTTGATGTAGAAAATACTTATCAAACTATTGGATTTAGTATTGCAAAACTTTATTATCAAGTTGTAGCAACTAATAAAAAAATAGAAATTTTAGAAGACTTTATAAATAGCTATGAAAAAACTTTAAAATTAAAAGAAGAGCAATATAAATTAGGCTTTATTACAAAATCAGTTCTTTTACAAACTAAAGAACAATTTACTCTAAATCAAACTAAATTAAGAAGTTTAAAATTAGAAAGAGATTTATATATTAATTCTTTAGATATTTTAGTTTATGGATTAAATCAAGAAAAAGAACCAATTAAATTTGCTAATAACTTAATAGAAGATTTTGTTATGCCAGCTACTATACCAAGCTCTGTTATGACAAATCGTCCTGATATAGCAAAAGCAATTTTAGATGTAAAAATAGCTCATAATAATGCAAAAATTGCTTGGGATAGCTTTTTTCCAACCTTTACAATAGGTGCTGGTGTTAGTTGGAGTGGAGATACACATAATGTATTTTCTGACCCTGTTGGCTCAATTACTGCTAGTTTGTTACAACCTTTATTTAATTTAGGTGATGTTGATGAGCAAGTAATTAGAGCAAATTTAGCTCAAGATAATGCAGTATTAGGCTATGAAAAAGTAGTCAAAACTGCGTTAAAAGAAATAGAAGATGCTATTTTAAAATATAATAATGCCGAAGTTAAATTAAGAGATTATGATGAAATAGTAAAACTAGAAGAAGAAATTTATGAGTTTAATAAGCTTAAATTTAATGAAGGAGAAATCAGCTTTTTAGAATTCTTAGATAGCGAAAGAGCTTTACAAAATAGCTTAATAGAGCAAATTGATTTAAAATTAGGCAAGATAACTGCAGGAATTGATGCTTATAAAGCTATTGGAGTTAAAAAACTTGAATTTAGGAAGTGATTTTTATATGAACCTAGCCTTAAAAGAGGCTTGGAAATATCAATTCTTAACTTATCCAAATCCTGCCGTAGGTTGTCTAGTATTAGATAAATACGGCAAGATTTTAAGTATTAAAGCACACCAAAAAGCAGGAACATTTCACGCAGAAAGATTATGTGTGAATGAAATCTTAGAAAAATATGGAAAAGATGCTTTAAAAGATAGTGTATTTTATGTAACTTTAGAGCCTTGCAGTAAGCAAGGTCGCACTCCACCTTGTCATGAATTATTAATAAAATATAAAGTTAAAGAAGTAAATATAGGCTCAAGTGATAGTTCTCAAAATGGTATAAATGAATTAAGACAAGCTGGAATTAAAGTAAATCTTGGGATTTTACAAGATGAATGCGATAAATTAATTGCTCCATTTAAATTCTGGCTAGATAATAAGCCTTTTGTTTTATTTAAATTAGCAATTAATCTAAATTATAACAATGAAGGTAGTATTAGTAATGAGTATTTAAGGACATATTTTCACGAAATTAGAACCAATATAGATTATTTAATAATTTGTGGCAATACTTTAAGACTTGATAATCCTATGCTTGATGCTAGATATTCTACTAGCAAAAAAGCACCTAATTTATTAGTATTTTCAAAATATTTTCAAGATTTAAATTCTAATTTTAAATCACTAAATATTTTTAAAACTAATAGAGAAATTATTTTTGGTAAAAATCCTTTAAAATTAAAAGATGAATTGCAAGAGCAAAATATTAAATTTGTAATGATTGAAGGCGGGTTTAATGCCTTAGAACTTTTCAAAAATCAAATAGATTGGTTGTTTTTACAACAAAGTAATTCTACTTATAAAAATTCAAATAACTTTAAGTTAAGTTTAAGTCCTATTTATCAAAGCACTACAAAAGATTTTTATAATAAACCACACGAATATCAACAATTCGGATTTTATGAAATAAGGGAATAAATGTTAGAAAAATATTTTGAAAAATTCCTAGTAAATTCTAGGTTTATTACAATCTTACCTGTTATTTTTGGTCTTTTAGGTGCTTTTATGTTATTTTTTATTGCTAGTTTTGATGTGTATAAGGTCATAAAAGTTACATATACTTATTATTTTTTAGGTGCTGATATTGATATTCACGAAGAAGCTGTAAGCACTATAGTTGGAGCTGTTGATTTATATTTAATGGCTTTAGTTTTTTATATATTTTCTTTTGGAATATATGAATTATTTATAAGCGATGTTGAAGAATTTAAACAATATAAACAAAGCAAGGTTTTAGAAGTTCATAGTTTAGATGAGCTAAAAGACAAGCTTGGTAAAGTTATTATTATGGTTTTAGTTGTTAATTTTTTCCAACACGCACTTAATTTAAAATTTAGCTCAAGTATGGATATGCTTTATTTAGCAATCGGTATTATGTGTATTTGCCTTGGATTATGGGCTTTACATAAAAGTGATAATAAATCTAAAGAACACTAAGGAGCAAAGATGATATTTATAGATACTTGTTTTGGAAAAAAAAGTGATGTTATGCCTATTTGGATGATGCGTCAAGCAGGTAGATACCTAGCTGAATACAAGGCTACTCGTGCTAGAGCAGGAGATTTTTTAAGTCTTTGTAAGGATTATAAATTAGCTAGCGAAGTTACGCTTCAGCCAGTGGATATACTAGATTTTGATGCAGCTATTATATTTTCAGATATTTTAGTAGTGCCACTTGAGATGGGCTTACCACTTAGATTTGAAGCAGGTGAAGGTCCTGTTTTTGACGAGATAATATCAAGTGAAATTGATGTAGAAAAATTAAATATAAATGCAGCTAATAAATTAACTTATGTTTATGACGCTATAAAATTAACTCGTGAAAAATTAGCTTCAAATAAAGCTTTAATAGGATTTTGTGGTGCTCCTTGGACTTTAGCAACATATATGATAGAAGGAAAAGGCTCTAAAACTTATGCAAAAAGTAAAAGAATGATTTATGAAAATCCAGCCCTAGCACATAAATTATTAGCAAAAATTACTGAAGTTTTAAAAGAATACTGCGAAAATCAAATAAAAGCAGGTGCTAATGCTATTCAGATTTTTGATAGCTGGGCTAATGCACTTGAGCCTAGTGCTTATTTGGAATTTGCTTGGAAATATATTCAAGATTTAGCAAGTTATTTAAAGACAAAATACCCACATATTGCAATAATTGCTTTTCCTAAAGGAGTAGGTGGTTTTATTGAATGCTTAGATGCAAAAATTGATGTTTTAGGTGTTGATTGGAGCACTCCACTTCAAGTAGCAGCAAAAACTCCTTATGTATTACAAGGAAATCTTGAGCCTTGCAGACTTTATAGCAAAAAAGCTATAAAAGAAGGCGTTGAAATTATAAAAGAACTTACAAAAGATAAGGCTCATATATTTAATTTAGGGCATGGAATTTTACCTGATATTCCAGTAGAAAATGTAAGATATTTAATAGATTGTGTAAGAAATGCTTAGTTTAATATCTCTTGGCGGGACAATTTCTATGCTTAATTTAGGCGAAGGAGCAATTCCTAGCCTAAATGCTGATGATTTAACAAGTTCATTTAAAGACATTAATGCAATAACTTTTAGCAATATCTCAAGTCCAAATATAACTTTTTCAATGTTAATTGAAGTTTTAAATCTTGCAAGAGAAGAGATTAAAAAAGGCTCTCGTGCTGTAATTATTACTCAAGGAACTGATACTTTAGAAGAAAGTTCATTTTTTTGTAATTTATTTTGGGATTTAGATGAGCCACTAATTTTTACAGGTGCTATGAAAAATCCTAGCGAGTTAGGAAGTGATTATCTAGCTAATATTAGCAATGCAATTACTTTAGCAAATAGTGAGTTAGCAAGGGGTTTAGGTGTGCTTTGTGTATTAAATGATAGCGTTCATTCAGCACAATTTATCCATAAAAGCAATTCATTTAGTCTTGAAACTTTTACAAGTTTTAATCGTGGTTTGGTTGGAGAGATTAAAGAAGGTAGGTTTTATTTATTTAATAATAATTATAAAAGGCTAAAACTAAAGCCTTTAAAAGAAATTACTAAAAAAGTAGCCTTACTAAAAATGTGCCTTGATTTTGACAATGATATGCTTGAATATGCTTTAAATAATTATGATGGTTTGGTAATTAGTGGCTATGGAGCAGGGCATGTAATGGCTAGAGCTATGCCAATTATTCAAAAAGCAAATATTCCAATAATTATGACAAGTAGATGTGAAAGTGGTAAAGCAGGTCTTAGAACCTATGCTTATGCTGGAGCTGAAGTTGATTTGATTAAAAATGGTGTAATTATGAGTGAATATTTAAGTGATGTTAAGGCTAGAGCTTTATTAATTAGTGCTTTATCTTTAGGAATTACAAATATAAAAGGTATGATTGAAGAATTGATTTAAAGGCAAATAAATTGCCTTTAGTTCTGTAGCGCTAAAATTAGATTGTTATTAATTAGTGCTTATCTTTAGGAATTACAAATATAAAAGGTATGATTGAAGAATTAATTTAAAGGCAAATAAATTGCCTTTAAACTTATAGTTTTTCTTTTATTTTTTCTGCATCAAATCCAAAATATTTAAATACATCCTTTTCTTTACCACTAGCGCCAAAACTATCCATTATGAAAAGTTCATCGCAGTATTTATATAATTCATAAGACCTTGCAGCTTCTATTCCGATAATCTTGCCTTTTAATAAAGATTTATCAAATTCTTTATCAAATAATTCAAAGCAAGGCATACTTAATACATTTATATTTTTATCTTTTGCAACTTCAAGTGCGAGTGCAACTTCACTACCACTTGCAATTATTGTAGCTTCTGCATTATCGCTATATTTTATAAAATAAGCTCCCTTGCTAATATCAGGAATACTTGTATTTAAGCTTGGAAGTGCTGAACGACTAAGTGTGAATGCACTTGGATTATTTAGCTTTAAAGCCACTTGCCAACAAGCTATATTTTCAGCCATATCAGCAGGACGGAAAGTGTATAGATTAGGAATATTTCTAAGAGTGCTGATTTGCTCAATTGGTTGATGAGTTGGACCATCTTCTCCTACTCCTATGCTATCGTGTGAAAATACAAAAAATGCTTTCAAATTCATTAAAGCCGCTAATCTTATTGAAGGCTTTAAATAATCACTAAATACTAAAAATGTAGCACAAAACGGATGCAAACCATATCTTGCCATTGCATTTATAATTGCACCCATTGCATGCTCACGAATACCAAAAGCTATATTTTTACCACCATTTCTAATATCTGCATAATCTTTTAGATAAGTTTTATTTGATGGTGCTAAGTCTGCTGAACCACCTAAAAATGTAGGAATTTGTTTTGCTATTTCGTTTAGACAAGCGTGGTTGCTATCTCTTGTAGCGTAATTTTTACTTAAATCAAGTTTAGAAAAATCCACATTTAAATCTTTTTTGCCTTCTAAATAAGCTATAAATTCTAATTGTTCATCATTAAATTTATTTGCTTTATCCCAACTTGCAAAATACTCATCACTTCTTTTACACATTTTCTCAAAGCCATTTTTAGCTTCGCTATCTATATAAAACTCTTCTTCATTCCAATTAGCAGCTTTTTTAGCTTTTAAAGCTAGTTCAGCACCTAGTGGTGAGCCGTGAGTTTTCTCGCTTCCTTCTAATTCACAAGCACCTTTTCCAATCTTGGTTTTAGCTATTATAATGCTTGGACGCTCAGCATTTTTAGTCATTTCTAAAGCCTTGCTAATTTCATCAAAATTATGCCCATCAATAGTATAAACATCAAAGCCAACGCTATTAAATCTAGCCTTTATATCATCACGAAATGCTTGTTTTACATCGCCTTCAATACTAATTTCGTTACTATCATAAATTAATACTAAATTATTTAAATTATGAACATTTGCTAAAGAACAAGCCTCATAGCTAATTCCTTCTTGCAAATCCCCATCTCCACAAAGGCAGTATATTTTATGATTTAACGAATTATTTAGTTTGCTACTAGCAAATTTTGCTGCCATTGCGAAACCAACAGCATTTGCAATACCTTGACCAAGTGGGCCTGTATCTATTTCTACTCCGTGAGTTTTAATCTCAGGATGCCCTGCTGCAAGTGAGCCTAATTGGCGAAAATTTTTAAGCTCATCAAGACTTAAATTAAATCCACTTAAATGTAAAAACGAATATATTAAAGAACTTGCGTGTCCGCCTGAAAATACTAATCTATCACGATTTATATGATTTTTTGTATTTAGATTAATTTTTGTGCTAAGCACTGCTAAAATATCACTAAGTCCCATTGCTACGCCTGGATGACCACTATTTGCACAATTAATCATATCTACACTTAAAAATCTTAAATTATTTGACATTTTTTCTAACATTTATTTTCCTTTGTTAATTGTTATAAAGAATTGAAAACCCCCGTTTTTATTCTCGTCTTTAATATATCTTTGAATTAATATATTTAAAACACCGCTTTGTTGAATTTGTTTATTAAAATCTGCTTTAGTATTTACTATTACATTATTTACTCTTAGGATTTTATCTTTTAGCTTAAAGCCTAAATTTTTATTTGAAATTCCTATTACATTTAGATTATTATCTAAAGTTATTCCTAAAGAATTTGAAATCTGTTTTTTAACAATTGCTTTTTTTGTTGTAAATACTGGTTGTTCATATATTTTAGGACTTACAACAGAGCTTATATTAATTTCTTCATTATCTCTTAAAACTTTTAAATAAATAGTGCTTTGATTTTCTGCAAAAAGTATTCTTTCATTTAATGCCCTAAGTGATTCTATAGGCTTATCATCTATGCTTAAGATTTCATCATTTAATCTTAAGTTGCTATTAAAAGTAATACCACTTACAAAATATCTATCCCCTCTTTGAGTAAATGTAGCACCAATATCGCCCCAATAAACATCATTATATTTTTTGAAATGATTTAAATAGCGATTGCCTATGAATTCTCCATTTAATAAACTAATACCCAAAACCTTGCAACAAGGAGAATTTAATAAGCCAATTTTTGTATTAAAATCAAGCTTATCTCTTTCAAACAAACCTTGAGCTAGATATTTTAAATGTCCTATATATTCTTTTTTAGCATCAATAATTCCTAGCCAATCATTTCTAGTTCTTGTTGTTTCATCATCTGTGATTGGCTTTATTAAAGAAAAATCAGTCCTTACTAAATAAAGATTTAAAAATGGGTCGTATTTAATGTATGAATTTAATTTTGTATCAGGTAATTTTACTACAGCTAAAAGATTTTCATCTAACACAAAAGCAGGTAAGCCTTCGTAATTTAACATACTTGCTTTATTTTTTTCATAACATGCTAAATAATCATCAAATGTAGGTCGCTCTACGCCAAATAAGGTCGCTACTAACATTAAAGATAATGCAAGTTTTCTCATTTTCCTGCCTTAAAAAACATATCAGCCGCAGCATTTTTTGTGCTTGAACTTGCACTTTCTAATGCTTCATTTAGTGCAGAAATTAATAATATTTGCATAGATGATTTGTCTTTTAATAATTCATCATCTATTTTTATATCAATTACTTGAAATTTGCCATTTACTTTAACTTCTACCATTCCAGCACCACTTTTTGCTACAAATTCTTTATTTGCTAATTCGTTTTCAAATTCTTTAGCTTTATTTTGGACATCTTGCAACATTTCTTGCATTTTAGAAAAATCAAAATCTTTAAACATATTCACCTTTCAATCTAATTTTTTCTTCATAATTGTGTATTTCATCTAAGCATTCAAGTGCTACTTTTTCATCTAAAAATGGATATTTTACACCTTTTATTTCTTGGTAATCTTCATCACCTTTACCTAAAATCATAACACATTCATTTTTATTTTGAGCTAAAAGTGCTTTATAAATTGCTAATCTTCTATCAATTACAATATTTATATTTTTTAATTCGTTTTCGCTTAAGCCATCTATCATATCTTTAAGAATTGCAATAGGTTCTTCATCTCTTGGATTATCACTTGTTAAAAATAAAGTTTTTGCATAATGACTAGCTATTTTTGCCATAGGAGTTCTTTTACTTTTATCGCGATTACCACCTGCGCCCAATACTACTATTAATTCTTTATGTTTCATTGCTTCTAGCACATTAGCAATTCCATCTGGAGTATGGGCAAAATCTACTATTATTTCTTTATTATATTTATTAGGAATGCTTTGCATTCTTCCCATTACCCCTGCATAATTAGCAATAGCATTAGTTAAATCATCTTTATTAGGTTTTACTAATTCATTAACACAAGCAAAAGCTGCAAGAAGATTATAGATATTAAATAAGCCTTTTAAAGAAGAGCTAATCTCATAAAGCTCATTTTTAACAGCAAAAACTGCTTCAATACCATCAATTAATGTATAAGCTTTTACACTATATAAAGCAGGATTTTCTATACCATAAGTAATAGCACCTTTTACATTATAAGAAAATTTATAAGCATCTTGATTTATTATTTTTAAGCATTCATCTTGAAAAAAACTTGCTTTACAATTTGCATAATTTTCAAAAGTTTCGTGAAAGTCTAAATGGTCTTGAGTTAAATTAGTATAGATTTTAGCAGTGAATTTCATATCTCCATAGCGATTTTGTGCAATTGCGTGAGAGCTTACTTCCATTACAAAATATTCGCAATTATTTAAAGTTGCAATTTGTAAATACGATAATAATTCTAATAAAAATCCTGTTGTTAAAGATTTTGCCGCAACTTTTTCATCATTACAAAATGCCCCACGAGTTCCACATAAAAATACTTTTTTACCTAAATCAAGCAATATAGAATAAATTGCAGCAGCGGTAGTGGTTTTACCATTTGTGCCTGTTATACCTATAATTTTTATATTTTCATCGATTTTTAAAAGTTCTCTTGCTTTTGCTTCGTTAATTACTAAAGCACCTTTAGATTTTGCATCGTTTTCGTATTTGGAATTTGAATTGGTTAGTAAAAAATAACAACCTTTTTCACATTCATTTGAATTATCTGTTATGTAAGAATTATCTAAATTAACTTTCATAGTTTTTCAAAAGCTTCCTTTCCACCTTCAAGATTTATTAACGAAATATTGCTATCAATTTGTTCTTTTAAAGCCCTTTCAAGCCCTAATTTTAAAGTGGTATTTGCAGCAGCACAACCATGACAAGCACCAAGTAATTTTATATAAACAACCCCGTTTTTAACACCCAAAAACTCCAAATCGCCACCATCATTATGAAGTATGTGAAGCTTTGATTTTAGGACATTTAAACAAGGTTCAATTAATTCTTCATCACTAAATATCATAATTTTTCCTTATTGTAATTTGTGTTATTGTGCTTTAATAAAATAAATATTCATTAACTAAGTTAGATGATAATTTTTATTTACAAATATTTTTTTAGGAGAATAAAATGGCAAAAGAATTAACAAGTGAAAATATTAATTTAGCTAAAAAAGGCGTTGCTTTAGTAGATTTTTGGGCACCATGGTGTGGACCTTGCAGAATGCTTGCACCTGCTATTGAAGAATTAGCAAATGAATTTGAAGGTAAAGCATTAGTGGCTAAGGTTAATATTGATGATTGTGAAGAATTAGCTGCTGAGTTTGGAATTCGTTCAGTTCCTACTATGTTATTTTTCAAAAATGGCGAAATAGTTGATACAGTAATTGGTGCTCAAGCAAAACAAGCTTTAGCTGATAAATTAAACTCACTATTATAATAAAATGATAAATCTAGCAGTATTTGGGGCAAATGGTAGAATGGGTAAGGAGCTAGTAAAACTAGCTTTGGCTGATGAGAATATTGATTTAGTATATTCTTTTACTAAGGAAAATAATGATTATAATGAGCTTTTTAAAGCTAATGTTATAATAGATTTTTCTACTCCTGCTGCTAGTGTTGAGTTACTTGAAAAAGCTAGCTTATTAGATAATCCACCAGCTTTAGTTGTTGGAACTACTGGGCTTAAAGATGAATATTTTAAAAAAGCTACAACTTATAAAGGTAAGTTTTTTTGGGCTTCTAATACTTCATTGGGTGTTGCAATATTAAATGAACTTACGAAAATTGCTGCACTTGCTTTAAAAGAATTTGATATAGAAATTTATGAAAAACATCATAAGCATAAAGTTGATGCTCCTAGTGGAACAGCTCTAACATTAGCAAAAAATGCACTTGAAGCTAGAAATAAAGCTTTAAATAAAGAGCATAAGATTTGCTTTAATAGAGAAGGCAAAAGAGAAGATAACGAAATAGGTTTAGTAAGCCTTAGAGGTGGAAGCGTTGCAGGGTATCATAGTGTTGGATTTTATGGAGATGATGAAAGTATAGAATTAATTCATAATGCAAATTCTAGAGCAATATTTGCTAAAGGTGCTATTAATGTAGCAAAATGGCTTATTACTAAAGAGAATAAAAATTATTCTATGAGTGATTTTGTAGGTGAATTATTAAATAAGTAAATTATAAAAATATATTTTATTTTTAAAATTGCTTATAAAATTTACAATTAGTATTGCTTAATAACGAATAAAAATAATACCTTTAAACAATACAGGTTCAAAATTTATAATCGTTATTTGGGCTTAATTTTTACAATATAAGTGATTTATAAAAAAGGGTTTTTATTTTATAAAATGTTTTTAAAGTCCTTAAAATGTAATTTAATAATTTTTGTAAAACCTACTAAATAGATTTTAAAATCAATTTATGTGTTAAAAATTGATAGAATTTTTTATTAAAACAGATATTAAAATTTTTAAGAGAATTTAAGCTAAGATATTTTAAATCTTCACAAAATAATTAGTATTCAAATTTATGGATTGTATTTGCTTAATTAAAATATTTATAAAATTTTTTATTGCAGAGCAATTGTTGTTGTAAAATAAATTTGTTTTTATATTCTTTTATATTCATAAAATTATATATCAAACTAGAAATAAACTTATAATTCAAAGAATTTTATAAGCATATTATTATTGATTTATAAGTTTATATTTAATATCAATAAAATACATATTTTAAGTGATATTTAGAAATTACGATTTCTCGTAATTTCTTAGTTTTAATGTAAATCTTTATTTAGTTTAATTGCTTTTTTATTAAAGCCTACTTGAAGTTTTCCATTAGTTGAGTTTAGTCTAAAGTGTAGGGCATTTAATCCTGATAATTCTTTAGCTTTATAAACATTTTTATCAAAATTAAAATTAGGATTTGCATTCTTAAGTCCATCACATAATAACAATTCAACCTTGCTTCCACCTAAAATTGCAATACCTGCATCAATTACACAATCATCTCCTAAAACTATTCCTGTAACACTATTTGCTCCTAATAAACATCTTTTACCAACACTAATTGGTGTGCCATCAGTCCCGCTTAATACTCCTAAAATACTTGCACCACCGCCAACATCACTACCTTCGCCTACTATTGCAGAGCTTGAAATTCTACCTTCACACATCACTGAACCTAGAGTTCCTGCGTTAAAATTCACATAACTTGCACCTGGCATAATCGTTGTTCCATTAGCTAAATGTGCTCCTAATCTAACCTTAGAAGTATCTAAAATCCTTGTATTATCAGCTGGGATTATTGTTTGTAAATATCTTGGGAATTTATCTACAAAATCAATTTCAGGATAAGTTTTGCTAAATTTTAATTCAGCTTCAAATTCTCTTAAATATTCTAATTCATAAGGTTTTGAATTGCTCCAAGCAAGATTTTTTAATAGTCCAAAAGCTCCATTTAGATTAATCTCTCTTGGTTTTACGAATTGTCTTGATAATAAATGTAGTTTTAAATAAACACTAGCAATACTTTTAGGTGCTTCATCACTATTTAGTGCAACTAGGAAAAATCTTTCATTTTTTATATTTTTTAAAGCTGCTTTTAGACTTATTATATTTTCGTGTCTTTTGCCATCGTTTTCAAAGCATTCAAAATGTTTTAAGATATTTTTGATTTGCTCTTCTTTAAGCTCGATACAAAACTCACTTTCATTTTTGTAATTATTTAGTGCTAATTCTTTAAAATACACAGCAAAAGTGCCGAAATTTTGCATATAATTTACATTTGCAAAATCAATATAAATTAATTCTTTGCTTTTTTGTCCGAAATACCCAACTCCTAAAGCAAACGCAAGTGGTTTAAAAAAGTCTTTTTCACTTTGAACTTTTTCACAAAATTCATTAAAATTATTCATAAAATCTCCTTAAATCATATAACTTGTTTGATATAAAGTAATTAGCTCTTTATAAAGGTCTTCATCACTTCGTTTTTCTATAATACCATTACTTGGAAATAATCCATCATAAATCATTTGAACATTTTTAAATCTATTAGGGTGTAAGTGTGCTAATAGCTTTGCTGATATTTCTTTTCTTACTAAAACGGTTGGCGGGATTAGCCCTGAATGAAGCATTTCTCTAATCATTGATGAACGATATTTTATGTGATGATGAGCTCCGTGTGGGCATGATTTTGTGCTTACCATTACATTGCATTTATTACAAAATACAAATTCAGGTAAAACTATTAGCTCTAAGCCTGTTTTTTTAGATAATTCATCTATGGCTGTATGAGCTAAATTATTATCATAAAACAATCCTAAACCTTGATGGTTTTGTCCTATTACTAGCTTATTTGCACCAAATGAACTTGCCAATAAACATTCGTAATTTGGGTCAAGATAAGGACTAAATAAATCTATGTTTTTTAAATACACAGGGAAAATTCTCTCAAGTGGTAAAAAGTTTTTCGCATAGTATTCAAAGCATTCTTTTTTTGCTTGAAAATTTAAAGAATTTGTATCATATCCTTCAACTACGAAAATTATCACTAAATCAGCCTTATCAATAGTCCATCTTAGCATTCTTTCGTGTGCTCTTGTAATTGGGTCGGCATTTAGGATTAGGGCTGTTATTTTCTTAGCATTATTTTTTTTGATTTTATTATTTAGAGCAGTTTTTACTTTTTTAAATTCATTATTAAAAATCTCAACCTTTCCTGCTATGCAAGGATTTAATTCTTTATCTAATTTGCAAGTATTTGCACTAAATATATTTGTATATGCTTTATCATTATCAAAAGTAGTTGCTTGAGTGATTTTTCCTACTTTTTTATCATTTAATATTAAAGCAACTTCATTGTTGCATTGATAGTTTTTAATATCATTATTTAATTCGTAATTAGGAGAAAAAGCCAAAGTACAGGCTGATATATTTTTATCAATTGTGGCGGAATTAAATTCTTTAAAAACTTCTTCTTTATTTGGTAAATATCCATTGGTATTAAAAGAATTAATTTCAATTAGACTTAATATACTTAATTCTTTTTCAGTAATTTTTATTTCTTTTATTTTATTTTTTATTGATTCCATATTTTCTCCTTTTTTCCCAAAGTGATTTTCTGCTTAATCCTAATTTTTTACTAAGTTCTGTATCAGAATAGCTTTTTTGCCAATTAATTATCATATTTTTTATGTAATCATCAATTGTTAGAATTTCTCCTAATGCTAGTGTATTTGAATTGTCTTCTAGCTCAATTATGTTAAAGCCTTCAATATCGGCATTTCCATTAGTGTGAAATATAAAATTTTGCCCTTTACTAAGCTTGATAATTTGCTCTAATTTAGAGCCTTTTAAAACTTGAAAATTTGTAAAATATCTAATATCTCTATCTCCTACTAATAAATTATTTAGGTTAAATGAGCTACTTAAATCAGTAAAATGAATATTTACATTATGAGAAAATACATAATTAAAAACATAGCTATCTGCTAAGATTTGCTTATTTGTTTTTATTAGTGTTGGAAATACTAATCTTTTTGCTGTATGAAATTTTGAATCAATAACTGATTTTATATAGCTACTTAATGCGGTATTTTGAGCTTTTAGCTTGTTGTAGCCATAAAAATAGTTTATTTTTCTAATAAGTTCTTCTATCATAAAAGGTTTTTGTATGTAATCATACGCTCCAGCTTCAATAGGCATACTAACTGTATCACTACTCACATAAGAAACTAACAATAATATAACGCTATTTTTATGATTTTGAATAACCTTTAAAAAATTATCTATATTAGTAGATAGCAAAATAACATCATAATATTTGTTTTTTATATCTTTAAAATCATTTGCAACTTCACAAATATATCCAGCATCATTTAGCTTTAAAGCCATACTTTGAGCTAAGTAAATCTCATTTTCAACTATTAATATTCTCATACTCGCTCCAATCAAATAATTTCATATTAACAACTACGCTTACGCTTATACCTTCGCATCGCCCAACAAAACCTAGTTTTTCTGTTGTAGTAGCTTTTATATTAATATTGCTTGTTTTTAGGGTAGTGATTAAATTTTTTAGCATTTCTTGTTTATGTTTTAAGAGTTTTGGTTTTTCAGCACATATTGTAATATCAGCATTAATTAACTCGTATCCATAAGATTTGCATTTATCATAAGCAAGTTTTAATAGTTGCATAGAATTTGCGTTATGATAATTATCATCATCAGGGCTAAAAGCAGCCCCAATATCTCCTAAGCCACAAGCTCCAAATAAAGCATCAGTAAATGCGTGAGCTAATACATCTCCATCAGAGTGTGCTTTTAGAGCATATTCTTTTCCTAGTCTTACACCTGCTAAGATTAATTCTTCATTTTTATTATCTTCATCTAATTTATGCCCTACATTAGAGTGGCAAAACTCATGCACATCGTATCCATATCCAACAAAAATATCTTTACTTGGCTTTGCTAGATTGAGTAATTTTAATTTTTGCAAGTCATTTTTTGTAGTTATTTTAAAGCTTAATTCATCTCCATTTATAGCTTTTATTGTTCCATTATTTGCTAATATTGCCGAGCTTTCATCTGTAAAATTTTTTAAATTCGCAGATTTTAAAGCAGAGCTTTTGCTAAGTTGTGGGGTTTGAACCAATCTTAGTTCATTTCTATTTAAATAGCATTGTTTTTCTTCATTATAAATTGTATCAACAATTTTAATAGCTGGAAAAACGCAATCATAATTTTTAGCATTTAATATAAGTTCGTTTAATACATTAGGATTTATAAAAGCTCTTGCTACATCAGTAATTAAAACATATTGAGAATTTACTTTTTCTAAAGCATTTTCAATACTTTCAAATCTTTCTTTACCGCCTTTAACATAAATATAATTTGGCTCTTTAACTTCATAAAAACAAGGCTCATCACAAACAATTATTATTTTTGAAAACTTATATAATTTCTCAAATTCTTTTGCTAAATATAGCCATAATGGGGATTTATTTATATATAAATTTTGCTTTTTACAAGGTAAATTAAACCTAGTAGAATTACCTGCAGCTAATAAAATAAGCGTTATATCCAACATAATTATCCTTAAAATTATGATTTTGAGTAAGTTTTTAACATAATTTTATTTAAATCTTATCTAAAATGTAACATTTTTATAAATTAAATTAAAAATTGTTACATTCCGTAACAAGTTATAAAGATACTATGATTTTTTTAGCGGGAATTTGAAATTGAATTACATCATTTATTGAGTAATTTTTACATAATTTATTTTTTTTACCAATTGCTTTGATGATTTGGTTATTAAAATTCAATGTAAAATAAATTAGCTCATCTTTAATATCTATATTTTGAATAATTGCATTAAAGCTATTTTCTTTATTATTTTCTAATTCTATAAAATTAATTTTTGCTATTAATATAACTTCATCAAATAATTTTAGATTTAATTCAGTAAGAGCAGCTACTGAAATATTTGCTTTTATTAAGTCATCACCGCATTTGCAAGTTAGATTTATATAATTTTTCTCATTTTTAATCTCAACTATTTTAGCCTTAATTTTATTTTGAGCTGATAGTTTATAGGTAAAATCATCATTGAGTTTGGCTTTAAAATTGCAAAATTCTTCATATTTTTTTAATATATCTTCACTAAAAGCACTTAATTTACTTCCTTCTTTTCTTGAAGTATTTGAAAATAGATTATACTCACTAGCTTTGCTTATTTCATCAAGACTATCCCAAGCATTTTTATAAGAAATATTCAAATTCTTAGCAGCTTTGCTAATGCTTTTGTCTGTTTTAATTTGTTGTAAAAGCAATATATGTTTTTTTGTAATTTTTACATTATCATTTAAAATAAATTCAATTTCTAGATTAATTTTCATAGTTTGTTCTTAATATTTTTTTGTTATTATTTGCCAAAAATACTAAATATGGAGTAATTTTGTGATAAAAAAATTATTTTTTATCCTTTCTTTGATTACGCTAGTAGTTGCGAACGAAATTGATGATTTTGAAGCAGAATTTAATCAAGTAGAAAGAGTAGATAAATTTTATAATTACAATAAAGCTGTTACTAGTTTTAATTATGCAGTTTATAATATGAGTTTAAGACCACTTAGCAATATTTACAATACTATCACTCCTCCAATAGTTAAAAAAGGTGTTAATAATTTTTTCCACAATTTAGGGTCTCCGCTTAGATTTATTACTTTATACTTGAGTGGAGAATTTAAATCAGGAACTGCTGAATTAGGAGCATTTTTAGGTAATACCACATTGGGTTTAGGTGGTATTTTAAGACCTTTTAAATATGAAAAAGAAAGTGATTTTGGCTTGATGCTTGCTAGATGGGGTGTTCCACCAGGAGAGCATATTGTTTTACCATTTTTAGGACCTTCAAATGTAAGAGATGCTTTGGCTTTGCCGTTTGATTATGCTTTAAAGCCTAATTTTTATTTAACTAATAATGCTAGTATTAGCGTTTCTACTTTTGGGCTGATTGATAAAACAAGTAGTAATTCTGCTTTAATTAATGAAGCTTATAAAAGTATAAATCCTTATGTAACAATAAGGGATTTTTATGAAAAAAACCGAAAGGAATTAGAATGAAAAAATTATTAATAATAGCTTTAAGCTTAGCAAGTTTATATGCTTACAAAATTGATACTTTTAAAGATGACATTGTTTTAGATGTTGCAAAAATACAAGATATCTTTAAGGGTGATGGCAATGATAAATCACAAGATTTATTTAATTTATTAAAAGATGATTTAGATATTGAATTAATGACAAAATTAGTTCTTTCAAAAAACGCTAATGAGTTAAGTGCTGAAAAATTAGCAGAATTTCAAAATATTTTTATAGAAAGACTTAAAAAAGATTTTTCATCTAAAATTGATTTGGTTAAAGGTAGTAGCCTTGAATTAACAAGCACTAATGTAGATGATAAAAGATGTCAGGCAAATATGAAAGTTGAGTATGAAGAACAAGTTAAAGAAATGATATTTAAGTTTAGAATTATCAATAACGAATGTAAGTTATATGATATTGATATTTTAAATACAAGTTTAATAGCTAGTTATAGAGCTCAGTTTTTAGATATTATAAAACAGAGTGGAATTAATGGCTTATTTGAAAAGCTTAAATGAATAAAATAATTAATTTTCTTCTTGTAAATTCTAAAAAAGTTTTTATGATAACTCTTTTACTTTGTTTAGGGTTATCATATTATTCTACTAAGATAGAAGTTGAAGCAAAATCAACTAGCTTTTTCTTAGAAGATGATAAGGATTTACAACTATTTAATGAAAGTATAAAAACTTTTGGTTCTCAAGATTTTTTAGTATTAGCCTATAAAAGCCAAGGCGATGTCTTTAGTATTGAAAGTATTGAAAAACTTCAAAATATAGAGAAAAAACTATTAAAAATAGATGGTGTTAAATCAGTTCTTAGTATTTTAAATGCTCCATTATTTTTAAGTGATGGAAAAAGTATAAATGAAGGAGCTAATTTATTAAAAGCTAAAGATGAAATAAGTAAAAATAAATTTTATTTAAAGAATTTAATTAGCAAAGATTATTCAGTTGTTGATTTTTTAATATATGCAAACAATCCAGATGATTTGATTGTTACATTAAAGCAATTTGCGCTTGATAATGATTTGATTTTAGGTGGGATGAGCGTTATTGCAAGTGATATGATTACTTATGTTAAATCTGATTTATATGTTTATGGAATAGGGTTGTTTGTATTATTATCAATTGCTATTTTTATATTTTTTAGAAGTTTGTATTTTGTATTTGTTTGTATGTTTATATGCTTAATTTCTCTTTTTAGCACGACGGGAATTTTGGCGATTTTGGGTTATAATATAACCGTTATTTCAAGTAATTATGTAGCATTGGTTTTAATTATTACAATTTCTGTTATAGTGCATTTATTATCTCATTTTTCAGAACTTATAAACTTTAATAAAAATACAGATAGATTAACACAAGTAAGACACACATTATTAGCTAAGGCAAAACCTAGTTTTTATGCTATTTTAACAACCGTAGTTGGGTTTTTAAGTCTTGTTTTTTCAGGAATAAAACCTATTAGTGAATTAGGCGTTATGATGAGCATTGGTATTAGTGTTAGTTTGCTTTTATGCTATTTATATTTGCCTTATTTGTTACTTGCAAAAAAAGATTTTAAAAATGTATATTTTGCTAAAGAGCCTAAGTTTTTATTGTTTTGTGCAAATACTGCAATAAATCATAGAAAAATAGTATATTTTGTAAGCTTGATAATAGTTGTTTTTGCTATTGTTTCAATTCCAAAGCTTAGTGCTGAAAATAGTTTTGTGAATTATTTTAAAGATAGTAGTGATATTAAAAAAGGTTTATTATTAATTGATGAAAAACTAGGTGGAACGCTTCCGTTAGATGTAATTGTTAAATTTAACGATGAAGACGATGAACAAGCTGATGAGTTTGCTGAATTTTTAGATAATAGTGATAAGTACTATTTAACACCATCAAAAGTAGAAATTCTAAAAAAAATTCATAATTTCTTAGAAAATCAAAATTATGTAGGCAGTGTTTTAAGCCTTTATTCGCTTTTAGATTTTGCAAAATCTATGAATAATGGTAAAGATATTGATGGCTTTTTGCTAAATATATTGCAAAATAACCTTGAAGAAAGCACTAAAAAGCAAATTATTTATCCATATTACAACGAAAAATCAAAAGAATTTAGAATAGCAATTAGAATGGTTGATAGTGATAAAACTTTAAAAAGAGCTAAATTTTTAAAAGATTTAAATGATAATTTAAGAGAACTTACAAAAAATGATAATATAAATATTCAAGTAAGTGGAGTTATGGTGCTTTATAACAATATGCTAAGCTCACTTATAAGCTCTCAAGTAGATACTCTTAATTTTGTTATACTTAGCTTATTTGCATTATTTTTAATAATTTTTAGAAATATAAGATTTAGTATTATTGGAATAATTGCTAATTTGATTCCTATTTCATTATTATTTGCGATTATTGCTTTTAGCGGGTTAAGTCTTGATTTAATGAGTATTACAATTGCAGCAATTTCTATTGGAATTGGAGTTGATGATATAATACATTATGTTCATAGATTTAAAGAAGAAATCAAAAAAAGGAATTTAAATGATGCTATTAGGGCAAGTCATCAAAGTATTGGTTCAGCACTTTATTATACAACTTGCACTATTGTTTTAGGATTTTGTCTTATGATGAGCTCTAATTTTACACCTACTATTTATTTTGGATTACTGACTGTTTTAGTTATGATTTTATTATTATGCGGTTCTTTGTTTTTATTACCATCACTTATAATTAGTTTATATTTTAAGGGTTATTTTAAAAACGAATTATCAAAGAAGGATTTAAGTGCTTAAGTTTAATAATATAATTTGGCTTTTAAGAAAAAATTTTTTTATTACTTTTATTTTACTTGTATTAGTATTATTTTTTAGTTTTTATGTAAATTTTACAACAGTCAATGATAAACTAATTAATAATAACAAATTGATTTCTCATAGTATTCAAAATGCTATAAAACAGCATAAAATTAGACTAGATTTATATTCAAAAGCACTTGAGATGAATCCTAGTTTAAAAAATTTAGACTTAAATACATTTTCAGCATTTTATTATCTTAATGAAGATGGAGAAGTTTTAGATAAAATTAGCAGTGATGAAGTTGACCCTTTAAAAAAATTTATAGAAATTAATACTAGGAATTTAACTGGCAAAACTACTTATATTAGCGAATTAATTACTACTAAAGACTTACAAAGTAGCATATATTTTGCAAAAAAATTAGAGAATAATAAAAATACATTTTTGGTTGCAAAGCTTGATTTAAAAGAACTTTTAAAAAGTGTGAATAAATTTAATACTGATTATATATTAGTAGATTCTTTTGGTAATGTTTTGTATTCAAGTAATCAATCAAAATTAGATTTATCTGTCAATGTAAATGAGTTTAGTTACTATTGGTATTTATCTGGAATTTATCAAACAGCAAGTAATTCTGATAATATTATTAAAGAAGTAGAATATAGCGGCTTTAATGTGAGAAGCTTTATATCTGTAAGCGAGTATTTTAATTATTATTTTGTGTTAAGTGCATTTTTGCTAATAATATTAGTTATGTATTTTTGGAACGCTTATCTTGATTCTATGTTGGTTGAAAATGGTTTAGTAAGACAAGTAAGGTATTGCTATGATTTACAAGGTGCTAGCGATATTGATGAGTTTCAAAATTTTGAGCTAATAGAAGGCTCTGATTTAGAAGATTTGCAAAAACAAACGGCATTTTCAGTTCTTGAATATAAAGATATTAAAAAAGAATATAGAGAATTAGAACAAAGACTTAGCTCTATGTTTAGTAAAAGCACAATTCCTATGCTAATGATTGATGCTTTTACGGCTAAGATTTTTAAAGCAAATCAATCAGCACTTGATTTTTATAATCAAAAAATTACAGGTATGTCTAAAATGAATTTGTATATGCTTGGTAAAAAAGAGCAAAGAGATACCATTATAGACCCGATAAATTTTGCAAACAATATGCAAAATTCTATTAAAAATCAAGGATTTTATATACAAACTGAACACTATGTGAATGG
This sequence comes from Campylobacter sp. RM12647, assembly GCF_020138135.1. Classification (NCBI taxonomy): domain Bacteria; kingdom Pseudomonadati; phylum Campylobacterota; class Epsilonproteobacteria; order Campylobacterales; family Campylobacteraceae; genus Campylobacter; species Campylobacter sp. RM12647. The sequence goes on from NZ_JACGAS010000013.1 coordinate 48,839, forward strand.
AGAAGACTTTAAAGAAGTTAAAATATATCCATTCGTTATGAGATCAGAGAGATTTTGCTACGATATTTTGATGATTTTAGATACTAATATGGTTAGTAAAAGTTATGAAAATATTAAATCTCAATATGAAGCTTTAGAAAAAAGTTTCATTATTACTATGAATTTTACCCTTAAAGGTGGTAAGTTAAAAATAAGAAGTTGTAGTAAAAATATAGATAGAATTTTAGGTTATACAGCTTTAAGTTATACTTATTTTAAAGAGCTTTTACATAAAAGTAGCTATCCTGCTTATATTGAATTTTTATTAAAATTAAAAAATCTTAAAGATAATAGTTTTACAAATTATTCTAAAGTAATTGAACAAAATTTATATTTAAGACAAAATAATGGTAGATATGCAGAATTTAAAGTTAGCTTTAATATTTCAAGAGATTATAATTATGATAGTAAACAAGCTAGATTTTTAAATATAACAGCTCATCTTGCTTTATTAAAACAAGATATATTAGAAGATGAAATAAAAGAACCTATATCTTTTAGTGATATTTATAAACAAAGTAATTCTATCATAGGTATATTTGATAAAGAATTTAAATGTATTAGTGCCAATAAAGAACTAAGAAATTTATTAAATACTCAAAATGTACCTAAGATATATTTAAAAGACTTGTTAGCAAAAGAACAAGATAAAATTATTGCAAATATATTAGATGGCAAAACTTGTTTTATTAAGGATATTGTTTATTTAAAAGACTTTAATAACATATTGCATCCTAATAAATTAAGCTATGTTGTAACTAAGAATTCTTTAGGTGAGAATTTATATTGTTTAATTTTTAGACAAGAATACGACCCAGCAGAATTGGATAATTTTGTTGTATTTTGCAAAAATAGAATTGTAAATAATGAGAATTTAGATATTTTGTATTGCGAATATTACTATAAAGTAATTGGCAATAGAATTAACAATAATGAATCTTTTGATAATTTAGATTTTGATAAATTCTTAAATAATATTAGAAATTTTGATTTTACTAATGAAGAATTGGCTATTAAAGCAGATTATATGAGTAGATTAGTATCTTTAGTGAAAGAAAAAAATAGAGATAAAATTATGCAAATGTATGAAAACGGAAATAATATTTTTATAGGAGATATATATGAGCAAAGCTGACATATTAGTAGGTATTCAGTGGGGAGATGAAGGTAAAGGCAAAGTTGTAGATAAATTATGTGCTAACTATGATTTTGTATGTAGGAGTGCAGGAGGACACAACGCAGGTCATACTATTTGGGTTGATGGAGTTCGTTATGCTTTACATTTATTACCTAGTGGTATTTTGCATCATCGTTGCAAAAATGTAATAGGAAATGGGGTTGTATTAAATCCTGAAGTTTTAATTACAGAAATGGCTCAATTTGATAATTTAGAAGGTAGATTATTTATTAGTGATAGAGCTCATCTTAATTTAAGTTATCATGCACAAATTGATATCGCTAAAGAAAAATTTAAAGGTGATAATGCAATAGGAACGACTGGTAAAGGAATAGGACCTTGCTACGCTGATAAGATTTCAAGAAGCGGGCATAGAGTAAGTGAGTTGCTTGAACCTGAAAAACTTTGTAATGCAATTTTGAAAGATTTTGTGATAAATAAACCATATTTTGATACTTTAGGTGTAAATGCTCCTGATGCAAATGAGCTTTTAGCTAATCTTAAAAGATATAAAGAAATGTTAGCGCCATTTATTTGTGATACTACAAGACTTATATGGAAAGCTTTAGATGAAGATAAAAAAGTCTTATTAGAGGGTGCTCAAGGTAGTTTATTAGATATTGACCACGGAACTTATCCTTATGTAACTAGCTCAACAACTATTGCTGCAGGAGCTTTAAGTGGTTTAGGATTAAGTCCTTATGAAGCAGGCAAATCAATAGGAATAGTAAAAGCTTATACTACAAGAGTTGGACACGGACCTTTCCCTACAGAAGATAAAACAGAGCAGGGCGAAAGAATAGGCGAAATAGGAAAAGAAATAGGTGTTAGCACAGGTAGAAAAAGACGCTGCGGATGGTTTGATGCAGTAGCTGTAAGATATACTGCTAGATTAAATGGGCTTAGCGAACTTGCTTTAATGAAATTAGATGTTTTAGAAAATTTTGATAGTATTAAGATTTGTAAAGCATATGAATATAAGGGCGAAATAATTGATTATGTTCCAGCTGATTTAGAAAATGTAAAACCAATTTATGAAAGTGTTGATGGCTTTGGTAAAATTTATGGAATTAGAAGATACGATGATTTACCTGTAAATGCGAAAAAATATATCTCAAAAATTGAGGAATTAGTTGGTGTAAAAATAAAAATGATTTCTACTTCTCCTGAGCGTGAAGATACAATCATTTTATGAAATTTAAACAAATATTAAGTGTAAAAAAGCAAGCTTTACAAAATGCAGAGCTTGCTTTAAATAAAGCAAAACTTAAAAAAACTGCAATTGAGCAAGAATTTGAATTAGTAAAAAAAGAATTAGACACATATCCAGAACCAAAAACTATACTTGAAATAAAATTAGCAAATGAAGCGATTTTTTTTAATTTAAATAAACAAAAAGAATTACTAGAAAAAATTAGTTTATGTGAAAAAGAGATAGTGCATTTTACTCATTTGTATAAAAAAGCTTCGCTAGATTATGAGAAAATAAAATACTTACACGATGAAGAAATTAAAAAAAAGAAAAAAGAATTTGAAAAAAAACAAGCGTTAGAGTTAGATGAGATTGCAACAATGAGATTTTTTGCAGCTAATCAAGATATAAATTAAGTTTAAGGTTTTTAGTAAGATATTTTATAAATTGCTAAAAAAGGCTATAAACCAAAAATAACTTTATTTTAGACATACAACCGATATTCAAAAGAATATAATTAAAGCAATTGTTAATAATAAAGATAAATATAGTAATATTTTTTATACGGAAGAAGAAAAAACGAAGTATTAAGCCTTAAGTGGAAAGATATAGATTTTATAAATGAAAGCTATATAATACGCTCCGAAAATTGTAAAATCTCTAAAACTATGGAATATTCTTTAACCCCTTTATTAAAATATAGATTAAAAGAGCATTATAAAAATACTCTATTTAACTCACCTAAAGATTATGTATTCACAAACCCAGATACAGCAAATAAATATATAGATTTACGCAGAGCTTGGAATAACTTTTTAAATAAAAACAATCTACCAAAAATGAGACTTCACGACATAAGGCACTTAATAGGAACTTATGCTATTAATCATTTAGGACTTAGTATGGAAAGCGTAATGCTTACCTTAGGACACGCTAACATTACTACTACTCATCACTATTTAACACGCAATAAAAACCTTTCAAAAATGGTAATTAATAGCATTTTAGAAAGTATTATTATTCCTAATAATAATGATGATTTACAGAAAGCCGAGTAAATAAAAAAACTTCAATTGGGGTTATTAGGGGTTTACCCCTAATTAACAACGAACACGCCAAAGCGTGTGAGTGGAAGCATTGAAAAACGAAGTTTTTCACACTCTATCTATTCTAACGCATAAAAACGCCCTTTATTTCAAAAATCTACTAAAAACAATGATAACTCTTTCTTATCAGCCCTTAATAACTTTAAGCTTAATTACGCTTATTTAAAAGCTATATCTTAGAGTTTATAAAATATAATGCTAAATTATGTAAAAAGAGCAATAAAGGGCGTGAGTTATGGCGGGGGGCGTGAGCCCAACGCCGTAACGAACCCCGCCTTGTCTTATTTATACAAATTTGCGAGATTTTAAAAATTCGCCCCTTAAATGCCTATGTAATAGGCATTTTAACCTTATTAAGTTTCACTTAAGAAAAGCAATAAATCAACATAAAAAAACAACATTTTCAAAGTAAAATAAAACTAAACTATTTTAAGAATTTTTTAAGTTCAAAGATGTTAAAATTCTAAACATTTATATAAAAAAGAAGTCTGATAAAGATTTATATATTAAATAAGTATTCTAATTATGCTAAAATGGTTGCGAAAGAGGGATTTGAACCCCCGACCTTCGGGTTATGAGCCCTAATTGCTCAAAACATACCATTTTTAAGTAAAGTTTAATTTTATTTTTGCGTTAGTATAATAGTATATTCTTAAATATAACTTAAATGATTATATATCTAAAAAATAGGCTTTTAAATTACTTTTAAAACTTATAGAAAAAAATCTCGCACTTTTTTAATAAATTGACAAGGCGGGGTTAGTTATGGCGTTGGGCTCACGCCCCCC
>NZ_JACGAS010000014.1:0-47270 GCF_020138135.1 Campylobacter sp. RM12647
GATAAGCTTACAATCGCAATTATTATAAGTGCAGTAGTAATTATAAAAGTAATCATATTATTATAGCTTTGTTCTTCTGTATCTTTTGATACTTTTTCTATTGAAGTTTTGCTAATTGTCTCCCAAGATAACCAAGTCATAAAATAAAGACCGCTTGCTTTATCTTTGCTAGTGTATGATAATTTTTCCATTACTTTATTTGTATTTGCGTCTTCATAAAAATATCTAACATAACCATCGTTATTATCAGCACTCTTAATCATTTCTTGGACGAATTTCATACCTTTAGCGTCGTTTTCGTTATATTTATTAGTATTAATCCAAGATGATGATGGATGATAATATATATTTCCATCTTTATCAAATACGGTGTAATAACTATTTGCTCTACCAAATCTTACTTTTGATAAATATTCTTGTAATTCAGCCTTAAAATTATTTAAAGTGCCATCGTTTTTATGCTTTTCATAAATAGCACCAGAATACCTTAAAACGCTTTCCACTAGGGCTTTAACCTGTTGTTTTTTAGCGGTTAAGATTTCATCTTCTACCGTATGTTTTGTGTAATTTACAGAGTAGTTATCATAGTATTTATGAAGTGATACTAAAACTATAGAATTAATTAAAATTCCAATGAATGAAAACAATGCAATTTTGGTTGATAGTTTCATAGTTTTTCCTTGTTTGTTGATTTAGATTAAGATTTTGATTATAGGTAATATGAACTTAAAAATATATAAATTATTTGTTTATAATTTAAATTATAAAATTATTAAAAATATTTAAAATAAATTTAAATTTTTTTAATTTTGGATTTAGAAAACCTAAATCCAAAATATTATTTTTTTACTATTTCATTTAAGATATGTTCTTTATAATCTTTAAAATATTTTTCTACTTGAGGGTCTTTTACTACATCATAACAAGCAAAAGTTTTAAGTGCACTCATACCTAAAAACTCGTGAGTTTTATGAAGATTTAAGCTAACTCCATCAATACCGACACCACCAAAAAATTGCTCTTTATCGGTAAATGCTTCTTCAGGTGCATTCCAAGTCCAAGATAGCATATATTTTTTATTTTGACTAAGCCCACCAGAGCCGTATTTTTTACTAGCATCACTTCTACTTCTTCCATCACTAGCACATAATTTACCAAAAGCAGCTCCAAAAACTTTTGAAAAATATTCCCATACTATCCAAGGTGCGTTCATCCAAAATCCTGGAATTTGATAAATTATAATATCAGCTCTTACATATTTTTCTACTTCAACTAATACATCATATCCATCATCAATTATGGTTTGTTCTACATTAAAACCATTTTCTATTAAAGTATCATACGCAACTTGTTGCAAACTTGCATTTAGTCTTGCACCTGCATTAGCAAAAGCCTTAGCACCATTAACTAATAAAACATTTTTCATAATTTCTCCTTGTTTAAAAATAAAATTGTATTATAATTTTTACTTTATTTTAAGTCAATACGAACAAAATTGTTAGATACTAACCAAAAGGAGAGTAATGAAAAGAAAAAATGATTATAACAAATGTGGAATTTATTATACGCTAAACCTAATTTCAGGAAAATATAAAATGAGTATTTTGTATCTTTTATCAATCAATGAGATTATAAGATACAATGAGCTTAAAAGAATGCTTGTTGGAATTTCTTTTAAGAGTTTAACAAAGGCATTAAAAGAATTAGAGCAAGATGATTTAATAATACGCACCGAATATCCGCAAATCCCACCTAAGGTTGAATATAGTCTAAGCAATAAAGGAAAATCATTAATACCAATTCTTAATATGATGTGTAAATGGGGAAGCAATAATAAGAGCTAAGTTAATTAGCTCTTATTGGGTTTAATTTAAACTTATCAGTTTTTATAGGTTTAATTTTACGATTTATTTTTCTATTTAGGCTAGGTTTTATAAAGGCTTTTCTAACATCATTTGTGATATTAGTGCCTAAGAAAAATTCTAAAATCTTAGCAAGTTCTCTTGCTTTTAGATTTAAAATATTTACTTTTATATCACAAGCGTTATTATAAAGTGGCATTCTTTTATCATAAAGCAATTTCGCCTTTTCATCAAATAATGGGCGTTTAGTATCGTTTTTAAGCCTTGTTGCGATTTTGTAAAAACTAAGGTCTAAAAACACTACAAAACCTAATTTTCTTAAATCTTGTAAATTAGCAAAACCACCGCCGCAAGAGATGATTAAATCACTTTTTGTGGCTAATTCATCTCTTAATTCTTTTTCTAAATTCCTAAAATATTCTTCTCCATAACGCTCAAAAATCTCTTTAATCTCAAGCCCAGTTCTTTGTTTTATTATGCTATCAGTATCTACTACTTCTTTTTTAATAATCTTACTAAGCCTTCTTGCAGTTGTGCTTTTACCACAGCCCATAAAACCGATTAAAACAATGTTTTTCATTTTTGCTTCATTAATTCAGCTATTAAAAATGCAAGTTCTAATGCTTGGTCTGCATTTAATCTAGGATCGCATTGGGTCTCATAGCGTCTTGCTAAATCGCTTTCGCTAACTCCTACGCTTCCGCCTAAACATTCGGTTACATTTTGTCCTGTCATTTCAAAATGAACCCCACCAGGAATTATATTATTAGCTCTTGCAATATGCCAGAAATTTTTAACTTCATCTAAAATATCATCAAATTTTCTAGTCTTATAGCCATTTACGCTTTGAGTATTGCCGTGCATTGGGTCTATGCTATAGATTATATTTCTTTGTTCTTTGCTTAATTCTTTAAAGATATTTTCAAGATTTTTAATCTTACTAGCACCCATTCTAATGATTATATTTAATCTTCCTGCTTCATCTTGTGGATTTAGCTTATCAGCTAAGGCTAATATATCACTAGCACTAGCACTAGGTCCTATTTTAACACCTATTGGATTTTTAACTCCGCTTAAAAAATGCACATGAGCATCATCAAGCCCACGAGTTCTCTCGCCAATCCATAGCATATGAGCTGAACAATCATAATAAGCTCCACTTAAGCTATCTATTCTAGTAAGTGCTTCTTCGTAAGGTAAAAGCAAGGCTTCGTGGCTTGTGTAGATTTTTGTTTCGTGCAATCTAGCATCATTTAAGCTAGTTATTCCACAAGCCTTAAAAAAATCAAGTGCTTCTGTTAATCTTTGAGTTAAAAGTGCGTATTTATCATCAATATCAGCGCGTCTTACGAAACCTAAATTCCATTTATGCACTTGGGCTAAATCAGCTAATCCACCTACGCTAAATGCACGAAGTAAATTAAGCGTAGCAGAGCTTTGCATATAAGCTTTTAGCATTTTTTTAGCTTTTGGAACTCTTGCACTTTCGCAAAACTCACAATCATTTATAATATCTCCACGATAACTTGGTAAGCTTATACCATCTTTATTCTCAAAATCAGAGCTTCTAGGCTTTGCAAATTGTCCTGCCATACGAGCAATTTTTACTACTTTTTTTGACCCACCAAATTGCAAAACTAATGCCATTTGCAAAAATAATTTAAACATATCACGGATATTATTTGCACTAAAATCATTAAAACTTTCAGCGCAATCACCACCTTGCAATAAAAACGCATCTCCTTTACAAACTGCTGCTAATTCGTTTTTTAATTCATTTGCTTCCATAGCAAATATTAAAGGTGGATACGATTTTAATTCATTTACTACATTTTCTAATTCTTCCTTGTTTTCATAGTTTGGTTGCTGAAGAGCTTTATAATTTTTATATGAATCTAGCGACCAATTCATCGTTTCTCCTTTTTTTAATTTAGTAAATTATGATTATATGAGATAAGTTTTACATTTTAAGGAAAAATTTTTATGAATTATGGATTTTTTGTAGCTTTTGTTGTTTTTGTATTTTGGGGTTTAGTGCCTATTTTTTATAAACAACTTGATACATTAGATGCCTTTGTAGTAATGTCGCATAGGATAGTTTGGTCGGTTATATTTTTAGCAATATTTTTAATAATTATAGGGCAATTTAAAAAAGCCTTACAAGAATTAAAATCTTTAAAAATGGCTTTTAATCTTTTTATTTGCGGTGCTTTAATTAGCGGAGATTGGGGGCTTTATATTTATATGATTCAAAAGAATTTGATTTTAGAAACTTCTTTAGGATATTTTTTAAGCCCATTATTTGGGATAATTTTTGCAAAAGTATTTTTAAAAGAAAATATGAGTAAATTAGGAATTATTAGTGTTAGTTTAGTGATTTTTGCGTGTTTATTTGAAGTAATTACTTTAGGAGCTTTACCTATATTATCAATTACTTTAGCGCTCTTAGTTAATTTTTATACGATTATTCGTAAAAAAGTTTATATAAGCAGCGTTTATGGGTTTTTCTTAGAAACATTATTAATCACTCCTTTTGCTTTAATATTTTTATTTTCTATCCCAACGAATTTAGCTCATTTTGATATTGATTATTTAGGAGTATTACTTGCACTTAGTGGGCTTGTAACCTTGCTACCTATGTTAGGATACAGTTATGCTACGCAAAAATTAAGCTTAACATTACTTTCATATATGCAATATATTTGCCCGATAATTTCTTTTTTAGTTGCTATTTTTTTATACAATGAGCCAATAAATCAACATAAATTAATATCATTTATTATAATTTTTATAGCAGTAGCTTTAAGTGTTTATGATAATGTGTTTAAAAAAGGAAATAAACTATGAATGAAGTTGGAATTTATGTAATAGGTATAATTTTTATAGTATTGTTTTTCGTAACTATTTTAAAAAAGGTTTTTAAAGAGCTTGATAAACACGGAGATTTTGTAAGAAAAGAAGAAAAAAATACAGCTAATTTTACTCAAGAAGAAGTTTTAAGTCTAATTCATAATGAAAACGAAAAATGTGCATTATTGTGCGATAATTTAGAAGAAATATTTAATAAATACGCAAGTTTAATGCCTGAAAATGATAAAGAAAAAGCCTTAGCTTTAGTATCTGTTTTAAATACCATAAAGACTTTACCTAGCGATGAATTAAAAGATAAATTATTAAAACTTTTACCAGAATTTGAAGAGTGCGTTCAAAAATCTTTAGGAGATGAAAAAGCTAAAGAATTTTTTGATTTAGCAGCGTTAAAATATAATGAAATTTTTAAGGATTGAAATGAAAGAATTACTAATTAATAAGCTTTTTAAATTCTCAAACGAGCCTGTAAAATTTTTAGATTTAATAGAAGCAAATAGCCTTTATAATGAAGGAATGTTAATTGACCCAGCGAAATTACATTTTAAGTTTAATTATTTTAATACTTATTTTATATATTTTATATTGTGTTTAATCGTGCTTACACCATTAACTATTGCTACTCATTTTTTATTTGAAAAAATTGACTTTCATTTTAGTTTAATTAGTGCTGTATTTGTAACTTCTGCTATTTTTATATGTTTTGATATTTTTAAGATTTATACAAGAAAAATAGCAAGCCTTAGACAAATAAAAGCAGCGTGGCAAATACATTTATCGCATTTTGAATATGAAAAATACAACGCAATTGTTGTTGAAATTTATAATAAAGCAAATGAACTTAGCATACCTAAGACAAAATTAGAGCAATATATTTTAGAAAATCTAGTAAAAAGGGGTTAGTATGAAATTGATTAGATTTATGAAAGATAATGTAGTTTATCATGGGAATTTAGGCGATAATAATAAGGTGGGTTATTTTAAAAATTATTCTTCTTATTTTGATAGATTAGAATTGATTGAAGATGCTTTTATGCTTAGCGAAGTTAAGTTATTATCTCCAATCAAATCTCCTTATCAAGATATTATATGCTTAGGAATAAATTATTTAGAACACGCAAAAGAAAGCTATAAATTTAAAGGAATTGAGTTTGATGGCAAAAGAGAAGAAGCGGTTTATTTTGCAAAAAGAGTAAATGAGTTTTCTAATCCATTTGATATTTTAGATATTAGTGGCGAAAAATTAGATTATGAATGTGAACTTGCATTTGTACTTAGAAAAGATGCTTATAAATTAGATGATACAAGTGATTTTGATGATTATATTTTAGGATATACTATTTTAAATGATGTTAGCGATAGGGCAATTCAAAACAAACATAAGCAATGGTATATGGGAAAAAGTTTAGCTAATTCTTGTCCATTTGGTAGTTTTATTAATACAGGTCTTAGTATAAAAGACGCAAGTAATTTAAAAGTAGAATGCTTTGTAAATGATGAAGTAAGACAAAGTTCTAATACAAATATGCTTATTTTTGATATTCCTTATATCTTAAAAGAATTATCAAATTACACCTGTTTAAAAGCTGGAACTATCATTAGCACAGGCACTCCAAGTGGTGTTGGAATGGGCTTTAATCCGCCTAAATTTTTAAAAAGTGGTGATAAGATTGAATGTAGAATAGAGCGTCTTGGCTCATTAATAAATTATATAAAGTAAGGACAATATGAACGCAGCATTATTAAGTAAAAAAATAAATACAAATTATAAAACTTCAGCATTTAATATCCATAAAGATTGGGAAAATCCTTATGCACCAAAAGGAATAGTCCCAAGAATTACTAAAGAACAAGCGCTTAATTTATTAAGAAATTCTGATTTAGCAACTTTAGGTCAGATTGCTTATGCAGTAAAAAACAAGCTTCATCCAAGCAAACTTACTACTTTTGTAGTAGATAGAAATATTAATTACACAAATATTTGTTTAGTTGATTGTAAATTCTGTGCTTTTTATCGTCACGCAAAGGATAGTGATAGTTATATTTTAACATACGAACAAATCGGACAAAAGATTGAAGAATTATTAGCAATTGGTGGCACTCAAATATTATTTCAAGGCGGAGTGCATCCAAAGCTTGATATTACTTGGTATGAAGATTTATTAAGATATATAAGCACAAATTATCCTAGCATTACAATTCACGGCTTTAGTGCAGTTGAGATTGAATATATTGCAAAAATTAGCAAAATTAGCACTAAAGAAGTTTTAAAAAGAATGAGTGATTGTGGGCTATTTTCTATACCTGGAGCAGGTGCGGAGATTTTAAGCGATAGAGTAAGAGATATGGTAGCACCTAGTAAATGCGATACTGCTAGTTGGTTAAGAATTCATAAAGAAGCTCATGAATTAGGCTTACTTAGTAGCGCAACTATGATGTTTGGTCATGTTGAAAGCGATGAAGAAATAATTGAACATTTAGACTATTTAAGAAATCTTCAAGATATAACAGGTGGCTTTAGAGCTTTTATTTTATGGAGTTTTCAAGGTAAAAACACTAGATTAAAGGCTGAAAATCCAAATTTAATGAATGCAAGTTCTAATAGATATTTAAGATTATTAGCAATTTCTAGAATATATTTAGATAATTTTGCAAACATTCAAAGCTCTTGGGTTACTCAAGGAAGTGCAGTAGGGCAACTTGCATTAAAATTTGGCGCAAATGACTTAGGCTCGACTATGATGGAAGAAAATGTTGTTGCAGCTGCAGGTGCAAAATATAGAATGAATGAACAGCAAATGATAGAATTAATCCGTGATTTAGGCGAAAATCCAGCTAAAAGAGATACAGCATATAATATTTTGGAATACTATAATGAATAATTTTGTGCATTTAAAAACCAATGATGATTTAGTATATATTAGTATTAGCTATCCTAATTATGGAAGGATTTTTCATAATGCTAATGCTATGGCAGCTGAGTTTTTTTACAATGAGAGTTTAGATGATGAGTTTTATATAAAACTAGAGCAAAGTGCAATCAATATTAGTGCTAGTGCTAATTATTTTGATTTTACATTTGATATAGTTTGTCTTAAAAAAGAGCTTGATAATTGCTTAAATGCTTTTAATAATATGCTTTTAAATACTGAAATTACTAATTTTGAATTAATCAAAAACAAAATCAAAAATTATTTTTTAATCCATATTCAAGATTACGATAATTTAGCAAAGATGAAATTATATGAGAATTATTTTAAAAATGATTTTAAAAATGATAAATTTGGCGATTTTGAAGCTTTAAATGAAAAAGAATTTAAAAACTATATTTTAAACCTTAAAAATCAAGCAAATAAGATAGTAATTAGTGCAAATTTAGATGATATTAGTAAGGTTAAAAAACTTTTAAACAATAAGCAAAGTTCTTATGAAAAATTAAAAACAAATGAGAGTTTTTATAAAGAAGAGAGCAAAGAAATATCACAAGCTTTTGTTAGGTTTATAAGCAGCGTAGAGATTAAAAGCATTTATGAAAGAGCTATTATAAGTCTTGCTATTTATGTTTTAGGTGGTGGATTTGGCTCAAGAATTACCGAAGAAATCAGAGTAAAAAGGGGCTTAGCTTATTCGGCTTTTGCGTTTTTAGTAGCGTTTAAGAAAAATTATCTTATTTCAGGCTATTTACAAACAAAAAATGAAAGCAAAAAAGAAGCTATAAAAATAGTTCAAGAAGAGTTCAAAAGATTAGTAGAATTTGGAATAAGTGAAGATGAGTTTAAAAAGGCTAAAGATTTTTTAGTAGGTAGTGAGATTTTAAAATACTCAACCACTCAAAATCGTCATAGCATTGCAAGTAGCGAGTGTTTTAGTGATTTAAAACAAGGCGAATTAAGAGAAATTACAAAGATAATTAAAGATTTAGAGCTTAAAACTTGTAATGATTTTTTAAAAAATCAAAAAAGTATTACCGAGCTTAGTTTTTATGTAATAGGTAATAATGAATAAGGATTTAGAAAAATTATCTTGTAAAGATATAGTTGAATTAGCTCTTTTAATGCCTAAAAAATTTGATGATTTAAGATTAAATAATGAGCCTATATTAAATGAGCTAAATTGCACAAAAGTTATAATAAAATCTAAAAAACAACTACCGGGCAAAAGGCTTAGTATAATTGCGTATTCATATAATTGGGAGTGTGAATGCACTATTACTATATTTAATCTAAGACCTTTTCATAATGCACTTTTTGCTATAAATAAAGAGCTAATTATTTATGGGAAATTAGGCGATTTTGCAGGGCTTTTGCAATTTATTAATCCAAAAATCATTAAAGATAGTGGAGAAATCACTGCTAATTATTTGATAAAAGGTGTAAGTGATAAAGAGATTTGTAAGATAAAAAATAAATATTTAACTTATGAAGCTTTAAAAGAATTTAATTTATTAGATGAGCATATAAAATTGCTATTAATTATGAAAGAAAATAGCCAAGAAGCAATGAAATTGCTTAATTCAAAAGAATTAAACGAATGCTTAAAATTTGTTGAGATTTACCATCACATAAAAAGACTTAACGAAACTTATAAAAACGATACTTTATACAAAAAAATTAAAACTTTTGATATAAACAAATGGCTAAAATCTCTACCTTTTAAGCCGACAAGCGACCAGATAAATGCGATAAATGATATTAAAAATGACCTTGAAAGTATTCATCATAAAATTAGAATAGTAATGGGAGATGTTGGTTGTGGAAAAAGCTTAGTGATTTTTGCAGCAGCGCTTATGTGCTATCCTAAAAAAGTGGTTTTAATGGCACCAACAAGCGTTTTAGCCCAACAACTTTATAATGAAGCTAAAAGACTTTTGCCAGGGTTTTTAAAGATATTGCATTTTGTATCTAGCAAGACTAAATTAATGCAAGATGAATTAAAAGAAGCAAATTTTGTAATAGGCACTCACGCACTTTTGTGGGCTAGTTTAGATGATGCTACTTTAGTTATGGTTGATGAGCAACAACGATTTGGGGCTAAGCAAAGAATGAAGCTTAAAGATTTAGCTACAAATGATAAAGAAAATCCGCATTATATAGAGTTTTCAGCTACGCCAATACCAAGGACAACTGCATTAATTCATAGTGATATTTACAGCTATTCTTTCATAAAAGAACTACCATTTAAAAAAGAAATAGAAACAAAACTAATCACAATAGCAAATAGCAATGAATTATTTAATCACATAAAAAGTGAAAATAAACAAAATCATCAAGCAATAATAGTCTATCCTTTAATAGAAGAAAGTAAAAGCTCATCTTATAAACCACTTGAGAGTGTTATTAGCTTTTATGAGAAGAATTTTGATAAAGTTTATTACACTCACGGCAAGGATAAAGAAAAGGATAATATATTATTGCAATTTGCTGAAAATGGAAATGTATTACTAAGCACTACTATCGTAGAAGTTGGAATTTCACTGCCAAGATTAAGTATAATTGTAATCGTTGCACCCGAGCGATACGGCTTATCTACACTTCATCAACTTCGTGGAAGAGTAGGAAGAAATGGGGTTAAGAGCTATTGTTATTTGCTTAGCAAGTTTGAATTTAGTGATAGATTGATTAAATTTGCTAATACCTTAGATGGATTTAAAATAGCCGAAATTGACTTAGAAAACCGAAAAAGCGGGGATTTAATAGATGGAGATGTTCAGCACGGAATTAGCTTTAAGTATTTTGATGAGGTTTTAGATAAGGATATTTTATATAAAGCTAAGGAATATTTAAATAAGCAAAATTAGCTTATTATTATTCCTTGATTATTGAAATTAAGCTCTAATACTTTCATATTAGGAAAATTATTTTCTAGTATGGTTTTTAGTTTGTTTGCATCATCTTTATAACATAGATTAAAAAAAGTTGAACCAGAACCACTTAAATTACTCATTAATGCACCATTTTTACGAGCTAATTCACGCACTTTAAATAATTCAGGAACAGCTTTCATTCTACGATTTTCGTGAAGCTTGTCAAAACTTGCAATCTTTAACATTTCATAATTTTTACTCATAAAAGCTGCAGTTGTAAGCGAGCTTCTGCTTATATTAAAGCTAGTATCAGCAAGACTTAAATGCTTAGGTAAAGCCGAACGACTAACATTTGTTGAGATTTGTTTATTTGGGATACAAACTACTGCTTTAACATCACTAGAAATATCAGTTTTTATATATTTTACATTATCCTTATCAACTACCGAACAAACAAATCCACCAAGTGCTGCAGGGCTAATATTATCAGGATGATTTTCGTATATTAAGGCGTTGTTTAATATGGTATCTTTATTAACTTCAAGTCCTGCTAGATAATAAGCACTAGCAATTGCTCCTACAATTATAGAGCTAGAACTACCTAACCCGCGACTTAAAGGAATATTGTTTATGAAATTAAAGCTAAATAAGTCTTTTTTACCAGTTAGCTTTATGTAAGTTTCATTAAAAATGGTAATAAATAAATTATGTTTTTTAAGATAAGGATTATCTTCACCTTCACCCTTAATAGATATTTTAAAAAAATTATTTCTTTTAATTATTGTTTCATTATAAAAGTCTAAAGCAAGTCCTAGACAATCAAATCCAGCACCTAAATTCGCACTAGTAGCGGGTGATTTTAAACATATTTCGTTTCTCATTTATATTCCTAAATAGCAGGTAAAAAATAATTTGGCAAATTACTTTCTAAGAATTTGAAATTATACTCATTTGGTATAAAAAACTCATCTTTAAAATTATCATTTTTAATTAATTTGATTTTATCATCAGCAAGGGTAAAATATAAGTTGTTATTAGCTTTTATTAAGTTATTCTTTGTAAATGTAAAACCACTAATTGCTTTTAATGGTATGTTTTTAACAAGGGCAATTGTGCTTAAAAATACATAAACAATTTTTAAAGACATATATGAGCCTGGTCCATTAGCGTAGGCTAATTCGCTAAAATTATATTTATTTAATAGTTCTTGCATAATTTTTGGCAAATCTTCACTGGTTTTATTTATGATTTTGATTTCTTCTTTTAACAAATGATTATCATCATATATTCCAATGAGATTTGCCATAGGCACTACTAAAAGTTTAATGTGAATGCCTTTAATAAATCTTTGTTTGTATCATCACTAAGAGTTACTAATTCATAAGAATTTGGATTGTTTAGCAATTCAATAGTTAGTTTATGATTTAAATCATGGCTACTTGCGTAAGCTTTATAGTTAGCAAAAGTTGCTTTACCTAACATATATAAATCACCAATCGCATCAAGGATTTTATGTCTTACAAATTCATTGCTAAATCTTAATCCTTCAGGATTTAATATGCCATTATCATCTAAAACAACAGCGTTTTCTAAACTACCACCTAATGCTAATCCTTTTGATTTTAAATACTCAACATCTTTTAAAAACCCAAAAGTCCTAGCACTTGCAATTTCATTTATGAAATTTTGTTTATTAGCCTTGTAAATATAGTTTTGAGTATTAATTGATGGGTGCTTAAAGTTTATAGTAAAATCATAAGTAGGAGTATTTGTAGGACTAAGACTTGCAAATTTATCTCCTTCTTGAACTTTTATTTCTTTTTTAACAACAAATATTTGTTTTTTAGCGTCAAGTTGTTTAATACCTGCTTCATCAAGCATAGCACAAAAACCAGCTGCTGAACCATCTAAAACAGGTGCTTCATTTGCATCGATACTTATTAATAAATTATCAATTCCATAAGAGCTAACAGCACTCATTAAATGCTCAATTGTAGATATATAACCATCTTTATCTCCAATTACCGTAGCCATTTGAGTGTTGATTACGCTTTTATAATTTGCTTCGTAAAATTTATTAATATCTGTTCTATGAAATACCACTCCACTATTAGCGCCTAGTGGGCTAAATTTTATCTTAATAGCACTACCTTTATGTAGTCCAATTCCAACATTTGTTACTTCTTTAGCTATTGTAGTTTGTAACATTTTTTTCCCTTATTTTTTGTTTATAACTTCTTTTGCTTTTTTGATAATTCCAAATATATTATCATTAAGCCACTTAGTATCCATCCACTCTTCTGGTCTTACCTCAACACCTTGAACCAAAACACCAAAATGTAAATGATCCCCTAATGCTAAACCACTTGTTCCTGTATTAGCTATAGTGCTTTTAGCATTAACTATATCGCCAATTTCTACATTTTTTTTAGTGCAGTGTCCATATAAAGTATAAAGACCTAAACCATGATCAATTATTAAATTTAATCCATAAATTCCATTATCTTGTGCGAAAACTATTTTACCATCATTTCCTAACACAATAGGTGCCATTTTTGTACTTGCTAAATCAAGTCCCATATGATAGCTCTCACTAATTTGATTTCCATTATATTTGTAATATCTATGGTCACCAAAATCTGCAACTTTCATACCATTTTTTAGTGGTAAAAACGCATTTAGCTTAAAATCAGTTACTAATTCATTGCTTACTACTTGTGTAACTTTATGAATTAATTTTTCATTTTCTTGTCTTAATTTCGCATTCACAAAGTCAAATATTAAAGCTCTATCGCTTAAAGAATTATCAGAATTTGCTTCATACAAATCTCTAATTTTACCATCAATGAAAGCGTCTCCTACTTCAATATGTGAAACTCTATATTTTTTATTTGAGTAATAGTATGGAATTCTTTCTTTAATTATATTATTTGCTTTATCTTTTGCAACAATTCTAGCTTCAAATTCATCTCCATCTCTTAAGTCCCAAGCAATTAAAGCTATGTAATAATCATCTTTCATAAAAGGAGCAACTTTGAAAATTCTATTATTAACTTCTATATATAAATCAGTTAGATTATCATCTTGTGCGTAAAATACAACGCTAGCAGCACCACCTTGAGTTATATTATATGAATTAGCTATTACGCTTACTTGAGGTTTTTTATTATCTACTATAACATTAATTATTTTTTCGCTTACATTTCCACCAAACCAATTCCACAAACTTTTATCATTAGCTTTAATATATATTGTGTATTTATCTAATTTTTCATTAAATTTTGGTTTTGGAAGGTCTAATTCAACATTAAATTCTTTACCATTTAAAGTTTTATTTATTAATATATTTTTTGTTTCTTCGTTATCTTTACTAAATTCAACTTTTAAATTTTTTAGTCCTAAATTATCTTCAACTTTTAAATTTATTTTATCTCTAGCATTCCAATAAATTGTATCTTCTTGGTTGTTGTCTAAAGAAATATTAGGAGCAATTCTTTCAAAAGTATTTGAAAAAGCAATAAAACTTGCCAATACAACAACTATAATTATTGAAAAAAATATTGTTATTTTTGTTTTTTTATTTCTATTTCTCATTTTAACTCCTTATATTTTACTTATTTTTTCTTTATATGAATTAAGAGCATTTTGCTTTATCATATTTTGTAATTTCTGTTTGTTTTCTTCAAAATAACTTTCAAAATTCTCTTCAGTTTGATTAGGTGCATCAAGCCAAATATTTGTATTTCCTATTATTAATTTGTATCTTGAATTTTCATAATCAATAACTATGAATTTGTTATCTTTATCAAGTTGTTTTTCGCAAATTACTACGGCTTGATTTTCATTAATATTTAAAAAACTAGCAACTTTTTGCTTAGAATTTAAATTAGATATTTTTCCTTTTTTTGCAAGTTGTCTTTTTACAAATATTAATACTAAAACCAATATTGCTAAAACACCTATCATTGAATACAATTTACTATCTATATTATTATCTTCTGCATATTTTATTTCATTATTTTGCACTTGGTTTGTGGTTTTTGGCATAACTCTAATTCTAAGTCCAAAACCATCATCTTTTGTAAGTGCAGGAATGACATTTATTTTTTCTTTTGTTTTAAATTCTAAAACCGTGCTTTCGCCTAATGGATACATTAATAATTGTTCTGCGTAAGGCATATTTAATATTTGAGAATTTCTTTCAGAAATTTTAACATTATTTAATACTACGCCTACATAATCGCTTCCACTTAATATTCTAATATCTCCATCTTTTGCGTTATATGGAGAATCAAAGCTTAGCATAACATCAATCCTATCATCTCTTTTATAAATATTATAATTTATGATATTGTTCGCAAAAAGATTTAAACTAATTAGTAGTAAGATTATTTTTTTCATCACAACTCTTTTTTAAAATATTGAATAACGGTTTTTGAGCTTAGTATTTCATTAATACGAATTGCTAAATTTCTTTCATAAACCATTACTTCGCCTTTACCAAAAATTCTATTATTTACATAAAGTTCTACACTCTCACCTGCTGGTTTTTCTAAATCAATAACAGAGCCAATTCCAAGTTCTAAAAATTCTCTAACGCTAAGTTGTGTAGTTCCTAACTCACTTATAAAATCTACGCTAACATCTAGCAATTCTTCATAAGTTGCATTTAGAATTCTAGTAGGTTGCTCTTGTGTTTGCATTATTTTTTCTTCTCTACTATACCAACGCAAAAGGTATTATTTTCTAATTTATAAAAAAACTCGTGAGTAAAGCCTAATTTAAAATCACTTACCCTTCCTAAATATTCAGGCACACTAATTGAATAATCATCATAAGCATCAGCTAATAATCTTTTTGCATAGCCTATGATTTGATTTGCTACTTCTTTGCATAAATCACAATAATCATCTTCACTCATCTTATCATCATCGCCTAATAATCTTGAAGCAAGAGCTTGTAAGCTTTCTTTTTTAAATATTAAATAACAAAATAATTCTTTTACATTATCTCCTAAACAAATACTAGCACCATAATATTCAGCTTCATCTAAAGAATTTGTGGTTTCTAATTTACTTCTTAAAATATGTTTAAAAAAATGTTTAACTGAATAATCAATTGTATCAAGCATTAATCTTTCCTTAAATAAGTTTTAATTATTATAAGAAAGAAAAGTGTAAGCTAAGTTAATTAAGATTACGCCTTAGGAGTTTTTTATGATAGAAGAATATACATTACTTACTTATATTATTTTTATTTTAGATGGGCTTTTAGTTGGTTTTACTGCAGGACTTTTTGCAATAGGTGGCGGAACTGCTGTTGTGCCTATTATGACAACTTTTGTTGGGTATTCGCCTAAGATTGCTGTTGGAATTAGCGTTATGCAAATGGTTTTTTCATCTTTTTATAATTCGTATTTAAATTATAAAAAAGGCACATTGCAAGTAAAAAATGCTTTATATCCTGCTTTAGGTGGTTTAGTTGGTGGTTTTAGCGTTGGTTTTATTATGAAATTTGCAAGCAATTTAATGATTGCTTATATTATTTGTTTTTTAATTATTTGGGCTATTGTTAAACTTTATTTTACTCCTGCAAATCCAGTTGAACCTGAAAAGAATTCAAAATTATTACAATTTTTCGTAGGTTTAATAATAGGTGCAATTGCTACAAGTGGTGGGATAGGTGGCGGAGCATTACTCACGCCTGCTTTAGTTGCAATTTGTAATTTTAATATCAAAAAAGCTGCTTCATTTAGTGGTCTTTTTGTAGCTTTTGCTGGAAGTGCTGCTTTTATTTCTATGGCAATTACAAATCATGTTGATTATACTGCTGGTGCAATAATTGCTATTTCAAGTTTGCCTGGAGTTTGGGTTGGTAATTGGCTGTTTCATAAAATTAGCAATAATACGCAAAAAAAACTTTTCATAGGATTTTTATTGTTTGTATTGACCTTATCAATAATAGAAGTTCTAAAACAACACGGAGTATTTAATGAATAATGAAATTCAAGTTATAAACGCAAGTGAAAATAACTTAAAAAATATAAGCCTAACACTACCTAAAAATAAATTAATAGTTTTTACAGGGCTTAGTGGTAGTGGAAAATCTACTTTAGCTTTTGATACGCTTTATGCAGAAGGACAACGCCGTTATATAGAAAGCCTTAGTGCTTATGCTAGGCAATTTTTAGATAAATTTAGAAAACCAAATGTAGAAAAAATAGAAGGCTTAACCCCTGCTATTGCAATTGATCAAAAATCAACTAGCAAAAACCCACGCTCAACCGTTGGAACAATTACTGAAATATATGATTATTTAAGACTTTTGTATTCAAAAATTGGAGTTCAGCATTGTCATAAATGTGGAGAAAAAATCAATAAAATGGATACAGAAGATATAATAAACGAAATGGCAAAATTTAGCGAAAAGGCAATGATTTTAGCTCCTTTAGTTAAAGAAAAAAAAGGCACATTCGCACCACTTCTTGAAAGCCTAAAAGCTCAAGGTTTTATAAATATTTTAATAAACGGCACACTAACACGACTAGATGAGCCAATAGAATTAGCTAAAACTAAAAAGCATACTATTAAATTAGTAGTTGATAGGCTAAGAATTAGTGATGATAATAAAAGTCGTTTAGCTCAAGCTGTTGAAAAAGCTTTAAGTTTAAGTTATGGTGAGTGTGAGTTAGAATTATTAGAAAGTAATAAAAATATTCATTATTCGCTTCATAATGCTTGTTTTAAATGTAAAATTTCATTTAATAAACTTGAGCCTTTAAGCTTTTCATTTAATAGTCCTAAAGGAGCTTGTTCTTTATGTGATGGTTTAGGCATTAGAATGAGTATTGACCAAGAAAAAATCATAAATTATGAAAGAAGCATAGAAGATGGTGCAGTTCGCACTATGATGGGCTTTAATAAAAGTTATTATTCAAAGTTACTTTTAGCATTTTGCGAAGCAGAAAAAATCCCTACAAATAAGCCTTATGAAGAATTAAGTGAATATCAAAAAAAGCTTATTTTATACGGAAGTGCTACGGAATTTAGCTTTTTATGGAATAAACATAATATCAAAAAAACTTTTGATGGAGCTATTAAAATAAGTTATGAAATCTTAAAAGATGATAAAGATTTTAACGAATACATAACAGAAAAAACCTGCCCATCTTGTAAAGGCTTTAGATTAAACGAGCAAAGCTTGGCTGTGTTGGTAAATGGCAAAAGCATAGCAGAAGTTATTAGCACACCTATTGAAGAGATTTGCGAATTTTTTAAAATAGAGAATTTTAATAATTTAAATAAGCAAGATTATGAAATATCTTATCCTATTATTAAAGAAATTAATGAGAGATTATTTTTCTTAAATGATGTTGGCTTGGGGTATTTAACACTAGGTAGAGATGCAAGGACAATTAGTGGTGGAGAAGCTCAAAGAATTAGGATTGCTTCTCAAATTGGAAGTGGATTAAGCGGGGTTTTATATGTATTAGATGAGCCTAGCATAGGTCTTCACGAAAGAGATACGCAAAAACTAATAAATACTCTAAAAAGCTTGCAGGCTAAAGGAAATACACTAATAGTAGTAGAACACGATAGAAAGACAATTGAGAGTGCTGATGTAATCGTTGAGATTGGACCTAGGGCTGGAACTAGTGGTGGGGAGATTATCTTTAATGGCACTTATAAAGAATTGCTTAAAAGCAAATGCGAAACTGCATTGTATATAAATCGCAAAAAAGACATAGACCTTTATAAGGCTAGAAAGAGTGATGAATATTTAGAATTAAGTGGAATTAATCAAAACAATATAAAGGATTTAAGTGTGAAATTCCCACTTAGGAATTTAGTTTGTGTAACAGGAGTAAGCGGTAGTGGTAAAAGCTCATTAATGCTGCATTCACTTCTACCAATTGCAAGAGCAAATCTAAATAGAGCAAAAGCAGTAATTAATGATATTACATACAAAGGTCTTGATAAA
Organism: Campylobacter sp. RM12647; assembly: GCF_020138135.1. NCBI lineage: Bacteria > Pseudomonadati > Campylobacterota > Epsilonproteobacteria > Campylobacterales > Campylobacteraceae > Campylobacter > Campylobacter sp. RM12647. The sequence goes on from NZ_JACGAS010000014.1 coordinate 18,514, forward strand.
TTAGACAAAGTAATTTTTCTAGATCAAAGTCCAATAGGAAAAACTCCAAGAAGCAATCCAGCAACATATACAGGGCTTATGGATGAGATTAGGAATTTATTTGCTAATGTTCCTGAAGCACAGATTAGAGGATATAAAATCGGTCGCTTTAGCTTCAATGTTGCAGGTGGAAGGTGTGAAAAATGTAGCGGAGAAGGTGAGCTTAAAATCTCTATGCACTTTTTACCTGATGTAAATATTACTTGTGATGCTTGTGGGGGTAAAAGATATAACCATCAAACACTAGAGATTAAATATAAAGACAAAAATATAGCTGATGTTTTAGAAATGAGTGTAGCAAAAGCTTATGAGTTTTTTGCAAAACACCCTAAGATTAAGCAAAAATTAAAGACCTTAATGGATGTAGGGCTTGATTATATAACCTTAGGTCAAAACGCTACAACCTTAAGTGGTGGGGAAGCTCAAAGGATAAAAATCTCTAAAGAATTAAGTAGAAGTGATACAGGAAATACACTTTATTTACTTGATGAACCAACTACTGGGCTTCATTTTGCAGATACGCAAAAATTAGTAAAAGTGTTGCAGCATTTAGTAGATGCTGGAAATAGTGTTTTTGTAATTGAGCATAATTTGGATTTAATCAAAAACGCTGATTATATTATAGATATGGGTCCTGAAGGTGGTTTTAGGGGTGGTAAGATAATTGCGACAGGTAATCCATTAGAACTTGCTAAAAAATACGCTGATAAAAGCTATACAGCAAAGTTTTTGGCACAAGAATTTAAAGAAATGAAAAAGGAGTTAAAATGATAGAAGAGATTAAAAAACTCTCAAGCGAGTTTATAGAGATTAGAAAATGTATTCACGAAAATCCTGAACTAGGATTAAAAGAATTTAAAACAGCAAAGTTAGTTGCTAACAAATTAAGAGAATTTGGCATAGAAGTTTATGAAAATATAGGCGTAACAGGAGTTGTTGGGGTTTTAAAGAAAGGTAATTCAAATAAAAGCATAGCTTTAAGAGCTGATATGGATGCACTTGTAATAAACGAAGCTAGTGGAGTAAGCTATGCTTCTAAGAACGAAGGTTTAATGCACGCTTGTGGGCATGATGGACATACGGCGAGTTTATTATTAGCGGCTAAATATTTAAGTAAGAGTGAATTTGATGGCACTATTAATTTTGTCTTTCAACCTGCTGAAGAAGGTAGAGGCGGTGCTAAAGCTATGATTGATGATAATTTATTTACTAGATTTAAAAGTGATTTTATATTTGGTTATCACAATATCCCAAGTAAAACTAATAAATTATTTTGTCTTAAGCGTGGAGCTATGATGGCAGGAGCTGACGCACTTAGGGTAAATATTAGTGGAGTTGGTGGGCATGGTAGTGCTCCTGAAAAAGCTAGTGATGTAATGGGTGCGATGGCTCATTTTATAACCCAAGCGGGATTTATAACTGCTAGAAATATAGCGGCTAAAAATCAAGCTGTTATAACATTTGGAGCAGCTCTAAGTGGAAATGAAACTAGCTTTAATATCTTACAAGATAAGGCATTATTACTTGCTAATATTAGAACTTTTAATAATGATGATAGAAATACGATAATAGAGCAATTAAACAATATTGCTAAATCTTGCGAGTTGCTTTTTAAGGTAAAAGTTGAGCTTGAATTTATTCAAATAGGAGCAGCTACAATTAATGATGATGAAGCGCAAAAATTAGCTTTTGGTGTAGCGTGTGAATTATTTGGAGAGCAAAATTGTGATGAATTTCACGAGCCATTAATGGGTAGTGAAGATTTTTCTTTTATGTTAGAGCATTGCAAAGGTGCTTATGCCTTTATTTTAAATAAGAATGATTATTATCTACACGACCCTAGATATATTTATGATGATGATACTTTAGTTAATGCCGCTGCATTTTATTCAGGAGTATGTTTAAAATATTTAAAATAATTTCATTTAGGAATTTTAATTTATAAAATTCCTAAATTTTTTTTAAAAAAATCACATATGGACATAATCAGGACTACTTTTATGGTATAACTTCATAAAATATTTAAGGAGTTTGTATGAAAAAGTATTTTCCTAAGGACAAAGCTGAATTATCAAGACTAGTTAAAAATCCAAAAATAGATTTAAAACTAATTGATACAAGTGCCATCACTGATATGAACTATCTTTTTAAGAATAGTTTAAGAGCTGATTTAGCTGATATAAATCACTGGGATTTTAGCAATGTTTTAAGTGTTAAAGGTATATTTGAAAACGCTACGCTAACAAACGAAATTTGCCTAAATACTAGCAAATGCAAGGATTTTTCTTATATTTTCAATCAAACAAATCTAGCTTTAGATGGCATGGGTAAAATCACTACTAAAATCAGCCTTGATATGAAAAGTTGTGAGGAGTTTAGGTTTTTTATGGTTGGGGTTGATATGGATTATGATAACTTAGAGCTTAAAAACCTAAATCTCAAAGAGCTTAGCGAAAGCCCATTTTTTGATATCTATCGCCATAGCCATAAATCATACAAAGATTTTTTACTTCGCCACGCAAACATTAGAAAAAACGGCGAAAAATATCAGCCTAAAAACAGATTTGAGTTAAAGCTTTTGGTGTTTTGCATAGATGATTTAAGCCTTATTGATACTTCTAGGATAATTAATTTGAGTTTTGTTTTTGATGGTAGCACTAGGAGTGATTTTAGTGGCTTAAAATCTTGGGAGCTTGGACAAGTTAGAGATACCTCATATATGTTTAATAACGCCATAAATCTAAAAAGCCTTCCTAAGCTAGTATTTAATAAACTTAAAAGTGCTGAAGGTATGTTTCACGGGTGCAAAAACCTTATAAGCCTTGATATGAATATCACAAAAAAGCCACATTGTTTTTCAAATTATCTAAGAAACACTAAAAGAATGTTTAAAAACTGCACTAATTTAAGGTATATAAATAAGCTTGATTTAAAAGGCGTTGAGAATGCTGATGAAATGTTTATGGGTTGTCTTAGTCTAAAACATCCTAGAGTTATATTTTCTAGCGATTTATATTCTTTAAGAGATATTCATACAAACTCAAGCGTGGTTTTTACTAAGCCTTTAATAAGGCTTAATGCAGAATGCAAGGTCACAAAAACTAGCTCTCGTAAGCTTATAGATGTGGTTTATGATAGGGGGATTTTTGATGTTTATGTGAAGTTATGCGATACAAAGGATAGGATTTATAGAGCTTGGGTAGTAAATAGGCGGTTTGCTAGAAGTTTTATAAGATTTGCTAAGGATTTGCTACCTAAAGATGAGCTTTATGACAAGGCAAAGAAGCTTTTACATAAAGGTGGCTTGATAGACGCAAGGTATCTAAGTCTTAAGCTTGACATTGACATGGCTAGAGCAAATACCATTCTTCATCATTTAGAGTATAAAAACTTTTTAGATATAAAGGCTAGAAAAATACTAAAAAAGGTAAAAAATCTTAGCCCAAGGGGTGATGGGATTTTGCATATCATAAGTGCTAATAAATATGATTTTGTTTGTAAGGGTGATAGTAGGGTGCTTGAAGAGATTTTTTATAATGATGAGTATTGCGATGAGTTTTATGAGCAAATTTGTAAATATAAGACTTTAAAGATTAGTGAGTATAAAAAGTTTTATAAGTTTGTCCCAAGAGATGTTAGGATAGTAAGGTTTTGTGGGAATTTTAGGGGTAGTGAATATAGGGAATTTTTGGGCTATTACGGGGGAGATAGCATCCCATCAAAATTAACTTTTGAGATTTATACAGATTCAAGAGCAAAAGGGTTTAAAATGATAGTTTTTAAGGAGATAAAATGATAGTTAATAAATTGTATTATAAAAACAAATTTAATAAAAAGGAGATAAGATGATAGATAAAGTAAAAGAACTTTATGCAAAAAACCCAAGCATAGCGTATGTGCAAAGAGAATTAGACATAGGTTATGAAACAGCACGAGAGCTAGTAGAAAGCATAAAAGATGAAATGGCTACTGAAGAAGAATGCCAACCAACAAACGAAATTATAAACCTTTTAGATGAGATTTGTATGGTATGTAAAGATGGTGGCAAGGTTAGGATATATAAGAGTTTTGATGAAATACAAGGCTTTTGCACCCCAACGATACTACATATCATACATAACGATGATTTAGGAATGTTTGAACTCTTAGAATTTCAAGAAAGATTGCAAGATGATAATAATGAAATATATGTTAATACTCATTGTGATCCTAAAAGTGATTTAAAGATAATAGCGATTAGCAAGGAGTAAAAATGAGTGAGATTAAAAGTGGGATTAAATTTAATCTAAGCGATGAAAATCCAGTAGGTTCTAATGTCTCAAGTTTTAGTGCTTTGGCAAGTGAATTAGAACTTAGCATACCTGATTATCAACGCCCTTATGTATGGGAGATAAAGCAAACAAGAATGCTTTTAAAAGATATTGAAAATACTAAAGATGGAGCTTTGCTAGGCTCTATTATTTTACATGAAATCAAACGAGATAATAAAACAATTTATGAAGTAATAGACGGACAGCAAAGGCTAACTACGATTAAGCTTATTTTGATGGCGTTGGGGAAATATGAAATTTTTAATGAAAATCAAAATAGATACAGTAACTACTTAAGTAATGTAAGTTTTTTTCATAAAATTTCTCAAGATAATATCAAGACTAATTACGAGTATATTAAAAACTATTTGAGTAACGAAGATAAGGCTAAAGATTTTTTAAAAAAGCTAGAAAAAACTCAATTTATAATAGTAGCTACAACAAATGCCGATGATGCTTTTATCTTTTTTGACAATACCAACTCAAAAGGCAAAAAGCTAGAAAGCTATGATTTAATAAAAGCCTTTCATTTACAGAGTTTAAGCCAAAAAAGCACATTTTTAGAAAAAAATGAAGCTAGGTATTTTGAAAAGCTAATAAAACAGCAAGATTATCCTAATTCTCTTGATATTTCTTATTTTATAAATAGTATTTTAACTCCGATTAGATTATGGACTAGAGGTAAAAAAATATATAAAGGCTTTAATAAACTAAGTTTTGCTGAGTTTTGTAAAGAAGATTTAGACAATATATCAAAATATGACAATGGCATTATGAGAGATTTTGCCATAGGTAGTGAGTTTTTTGAATATTTTAGAAAATACGCAAAAATACTTGAGTATGTAAAAAGCTTAGATTTTTTAAAAGATTTAAATAATCCAGATATTAAAAGTAAAGTAAATATTTTAACAGGCGTTAGAATGTGCTTGGTGGCTTATATAGATAAGTTTAATTGCGCTAATTTTGATTATGTAGCCTTGCTAATTACTAGAGCTGTTTATTCGCAAAGGATAGTTGAAGGTAGTATTAGTTGCTCAAAAAATGCTTTAGATGTTTTAAAAATCATTCATTTTAGCACCTATGAAAGTGATTTGGCTAATCAGTTAGAGCTTTTTATAGAAAAGTGCTATCAAGAAGAAAAAAATAAGCATGAAGGTGCAAAAAGAAAAGAAAGTAAAAAATATTTAAAAGAAATAAGAGAAAAATACGAAAAATATGGGATTTTAGGTCATTACTTAGGAGAGCAAAATGGAACAAAATAAAAAAGCAACATCAATAATTTGCACTATCAATAAACTAAATGAAAAAAATAATAACATAGAATTTAAGAAAAATTTTACAATCCCAACTTATCAAAGGCTTTATGCTTGGAAAGATGAGCAAATAAAAGCTCTTTTAGATGATTTTAGAAACTGTATTGAGCAACAAAAAACTCATTTTATAGGTAATATTGTAGTATCAAAAGATAATGGCAAATATATCCTTATAGATGGACAGCAAAGGCTAACTACTATTTGGCTAGTTTTAAGGTATTTGCTAAAAAAAGAATTTTCTATCAATAAAGTAGATTATTTTGATATAGAAATGCCTATTAGAAAAGAAGATATTCAGGCGATAGAAGATTATTGTGATAATGAAAAATCTTTAGATGAATGTTTTAACGAAAAAAACAATACTAATGTAGGTTTTAAGAATGCTTTTAAATGTTTTGAAGTGTATTTCGGTAAAGATGGTGAAGATTTTATTGATTTTATAAAAGAAAAAGTTAAGTTCAATCTAGTAATTTTAGGCGATCAAGTAGAGCTAAATAAATACTTCGTAAGGATGAATAATACAGGCGTTCAGCTTGACGGCACAGATATTTTAAAGGCAAGATTGTTAAAGCTGATAAGCGATAATGAAAAAGAACAAGAAAATCAAAAAGAAAAAAGCGAAGTTACAACATACGCTAGGATATTTGATGAATGTTCGCAGATGAATTATTTTTCAGATTTTGGTTTTGTAAATAATAGTAAAGACCCTAATACAACTCCGCCAACTATTGAAAATATAATTAATAATGAAAATAAGTTACAAAATTATTCAAATAACGATAAAGATAGAGCTGAGTTTGAGAGTATTATTGATTTTCCTACCTTTGTTTTGCATGTTTTTAAGATTTTATCAAGACAAGAATCAACTAGAAATTATTTTAAATCTGAAATATCAATAAAAAAAGATAAATTCCTTGAAAATACTTGGGAATGTATTGATTTTGATAGATTTACTTGTAAAGCTTGTAAATCTTTAATAGCAAAAACAATCATAGATGCTTTAAAAGATTACAGAACCATTTTTGATACCTTTGTGATAAAAAGAAAATCTGATGATGATGAAAATGTGTATAAGTTATGGAATAGATTTAAAAAGAATGATAATAAAAATGATGATTGGCATGAAGTTGATAATACTATTGATTTAAAACTAATCCAAAACTATCTAAGAGTAGCAAGGCGTGGAGATAATGCCAACTACCACCACTTTTTAACGCATTACTTAGAATTTTGTAAAAATAAAATCTTTGAAGAACAAAAAGTAATAGCTAATAAAAATTATTTGGAAATATTAAAAAGCAATGCTGGCAAGCTTAAAAACTACCTAAAGAATATTGATGACCTTTTGGCATTAAAGCAATTGGTAAAAGAAAACAACCCACAAGAAAATACTCAAAATTTAATTGATATTATTAGTGATATTTCTTTTAATGAAATTAGTAGTGAAGAACAAACAGATATTACAAGTTTAAATTTTAATTTTTTAAATAAAGGTACAAATACCCCGCATTATTGGTTTTATCGCTTGGAATATTACTTATTAACTGATGAAAATTTTAAGGAAAAACATAAAGATGATACTGAAAAATATCGTTTTAGGTATGTTAATTCAGTTGAACATGTTTTAGCACAAAATGATGTAAGTGGTTTGGCTAAGCAAGAAGAAAATCAAGAAGTGTTGGATAATTTTGGAAATCTAGCTTTGATAACTGATGGAGAAAATTCAGAATTTAGCAATAAGCCGTTTAATGAGAAACAATCACAATTTGATAGTTACTTAAAAAAAGGCTTAGTGATTAGCTTAAAACTTTTAGATATATATAAAAATGAAGAATATCAAAAAGATGAGAATGGTAATAAGTTGATTAGTCAGGTTTGGCAAAAAACCCAAATTAATGACCACCAAAAGGCAATGCTAAAAGTTTTACAAAATTCTTTTTTTAATTCAGAAGAGAAATTAAAATAGTAATTAGAAAATACACGAGATGAATTTATTTCGTGTATTTTTAATCTAAATTAAATAATTTTGCGAGAGTGAAGTTCTTAAACCAAATATAAAATTAAAATGAAATTCCTAATTCAAATTCTAAAAAAAATTTTTAAAAAATCACATATGGACATAATCAGGCACATGCTTATGATATAACTACAAAAAACTCACAAGGATAAAAGATGAAAAAATACAAACCAACCATAAAAGCCGAGCTAAAAGAGCTAGCAAATGATGAGAGCATTTATCTAGGTGATATTGATACAAGCCTTATCACTGATATGAGTGGGCTTTTTTATGAAAGTAGCAGAAAAGACTTTAGTGGGATAAACGAATGGGATACTAGCAATGTAGTGAATATGAGCGAAATGTTTGCAGGGTGTATGCATTTTAACGAAAAGCTTGAGTTTGATACCAAAAATGTAACAAATATGGAAGGAATGTTTTACGGATGTAAAAAACTAAATCAAGCGATTTGCCTTAATACTGGCAATGTAAAAGATATGCATGGAATGTTTGCTAATTGTGTTAGCTTTAATCAAGAGCTTAGTTTTGATACTTCTAGTGTAGAAGATATGAGAGCGATGTTTTTAGGATGTAAAAAACTAAATCAAGCGATTTATTTTAATACTAGCAATGTAAAAGATATGAGTGGGATGTTTTATGAGTGCAAAGAATTTAATCAAGAGCTTAGTTTTGATACAAGCAGTGTAAAAGATATGACAAGAATGTTTGCTAATTGCGTTAGCTTTAATCAAGGACTTAGTTTTGATACTTCTAATGTGGTTTATATGTGTGAAATGTTTGCATGGTGTAGTAATTTTAACCAAGAACTAGAGTTTGATACTAGTAAAGTAAAAAATATGAATGGTATGTTTTATAAATGTACAAATTTTAATCAACTGCTTAGTTTTGATACCAAAAATGTAGAAGATATGAATTGTATGTTTTATGATTGTAAAGTTTTTAATCAAAAGCTTGATTTTAATACAAGCAATGTAAAAGATATGAGTGCTATGTTTGCGGGTTGTTCTAAATTTAATCAAGAGCTTGATTTTGACACAAAAAATGTAGTAAATATGAATGCGATGTTTGCTAAATGTTCTAGTTTTAATCAATATGTAGATTTTGATACAAAAAATGTAGTGGATATGAGCGAGATGTTTAAAGATTGCACGAGTTTTGATAAATTTATTAATTTATACACAAATAGTGTTGAGAATATGTATGAGATGTTTGATGGGTGTGAAAGTTTAAAAACCTTGCCTGATTTTTATTTAGAATACTATAAAAACTACGATGAAGATACTGATATTATATATTTTGATGAATATTAAGGGAATTTAAAACAGGAATTTCAATTTATTAAAAAAGATTTTATGAAAAAATATAATTTAAAAATAAAGAAGAGTTACTATAAAACAACAAATTTGCTTGAAGTAAATTAAATATTTTTTATTTATATTTTAAAAATGATTAAAATTGTAGTTATTGGTTTTAGTAAAAATTACTATAAAATAAGCAAATTAAGTATTAAATCATTATCTTAAATATTTAATCTTTACATAAAAAGAAATTCCTAAAATCAAATATCAATAATTATTATGAGTTGATTTTAGGTTTTTTGTAAGATTTATTAATTCATTTAGTTTTATATTATTTAACGCTAGGAAAAATCTAAGATTTTTTGGCACTTTTGCTAGTCTATAAGCGTCTTTTTGCTCCTTACTAAGCTTTGTAGTAGCCTTTAAAAAAACCATAAAAAATCCTTTATAAAAGCAAACACAAACACAATCAGTCCTAAAATAAAGCTCGGCTTCGTTGTTTTTATTTAGCTGGTTTTTTAGCTCTAATTTTTGCTTTGATGAGCTTACAAAACCTAGTTTTTTAATAGCTTTATCTAAAGAATTTTCATCTTTACAAAAATAAATTCCTTTATAAACCAAGCTATCTTTACATATTTTACTCTTATCAAATTCTAAATATTTTAAAGTATTTCTTATGCCATTTGCGTAGTGTTTTACAAAATCATTTGCATAATTTAATCTAATTTCGTTTCTTTTATATTTGGTATTAAAATTACTTTCATCTTGAAAATATTCATAACTATTCTCATTTAAATACAGCATAATTTCATCTTTGCTAGTATTAATTAATGGGCGAATTATTTTATAATTTTTCCTTGTATCAATCCCGTTAAAACCCAATAGATTGCATAATCCTGCACCTTTTGTAATTTGCATTAAAAACCACTCAAACCTGTCATTTAAATTATGAGCTACTATCAAATTATCATAATCTTGCATTAATTCATCAAAAAAGTCATATCTATATTTTCTAGCATTGCTTTCAAAATTATTATTATCAAGATTTACTTTTTTAGTAAAGATTTTTTTATTATGAGCTTTTGCTAATTTTATAGCGCTTTGCTCTTCGTTATTTGAATTAATTCTAGTCTGATAATTCACAAGGCATAAATCAAACTCACAAAGTTCTAAAAGTGCATAAAAAAGTGCCGTGCTATCAGTCCCGTGTGAAAATGCTAAAAGGTTTTTTTTACCTTTTAGCTCTTCTAAATATTCAATTCTCATAGCGTCTAATTGCAGTTGCTATTAGTGTTTTTTCATGCACTTGAGTGATTTTACAAACTATTAAATCACCCACTTTTAGCTCTCCTATCTCACTTTCATTTATTAAGATTTCTCCATCTATATCTCTATCAAATAAAAGTGGTTTAGCACCTATAAAAAACTCGCCTTCGCTAGATTCTCCTAAACAACTTGCTATTATTTCTTGATTTAGCATTTTTTCAAAACTTGCATTGATTTTAGCATCTACGATTTTTTCAATCTTTTTTAGCCTACTTTTAATAGTATTTGCATTGATTTGTTGCATTGAGTAAGCGGCGGTATCTTCTTCTTTTGAATAAGCAAATACGCTAATTCTATCAAAATCAAATTCTTTAATAAACTCGCATAAATCTTCAAAATCTTCTTCACTTTCTCCTGGGTGTCCTACGATAAAACCAGTTCTTAAAAAGCTATTAGGAGCTGCTCTCATTTGCTCTAAAAAGCTAATAGCCTTAGCCTTATCATAGCCACGCTTCATAATTTTTAATAATTTATCGCTTGAGTGTTGAAGTGGCATATCAAAATAATTCACAAATACTTTTGAATTAATTATTTTAGTAATTAAACTAGGCTTAATTGAGCTTGGATATAGGTATAAAATTCTAGCAGCCTTTATGCCTTCAATTTTTTCAATTTCTGAAATTAAATTCTCTAAGCCATCGCTAATTTTTAAGTCTTTTAAATAAGAGCTTGTATCTTGAGCAATGAATGAAAAATCATAAAATCCCCTAGCAACTAAGCCTTTAACTTCAGCTACTACATCATCTATTGGGCGAGATTTTAACTTGCCTTTAAATGTAGGAATAGCACAAAAGCTACAGGTTTGATTGCAGCCTTCAGCGATTTTTATATAAGCGTGAGTATTTGAGCCTGTTATTACTCTTTGAGTATTTGCGTCTTGTAAATATACAAAATCTCTAAATCTACTTTCACGACTTGCTATTAATTCATCAATTTTTGCATATTCGCTAACTCCTGCAAATAAATCAACTTCGGGTAATTCTTTAACCAATTCATCTTTGTATCTTTGCATTAAGCAGCCAGTTACTACTAAAATTGAGCCTTTTTTTCTAATTTCGTGTAGTTCTAAAATAGCATTAATACTTTCAATTTTTGCACTTTTTATAAAGCCACAAGTATTTACTATCAATACATCAGCTTCACTTGCTTCATTAGTAATTTCATATTCTTTTAAGCGACCTAGCATAATTTCACTATCAACTAAGTTTTTATTACAGCCTAAACTTTGTAAAAATAATTTCATTTAAATTCCTTTTAAAAAAGCTATTATCTTAATAAATTTTAGCTAAGATTTGCCTTTAAAATACAACTACGGAGCAAAATTTGGATAATTATGAATTTAGTGAATTATTAAAAGAATTACAAATAAAACTTGACAATATAGAAAAAATAATCAAACCAAACGAGGCAAAAGAAAGAATAAAAGAAATAGAAAAAGAGCAAGAAGACCCAGCATTATGGGCTGATGCAAAAAGAGCGGCCGAGCTTGGTAAAGAAAAAACTAAATTAAATCAATTAGTATCAAAATATGAAATTGCAAATAGTGAATTAGTAGGCACTAGTGAGTTGTTTGAACTTGCGGTAAAAGAAAATGATTATGAGACTTTAGAAGCTTTATTTATAGATAGTCCTAATTTAGAAGAAACTATTAAAAGTCTTGAAATATCAATGCTTTTAAGTGGGGAAAATGATACTAAAAACGCAATTATTAATATTCACCCAGGAGCAGGTGGAACGGAGAGTAATGATTGGGCGAGTATTGTTTATAGAATGTATTTGAGATTTTGTGAAAGAGAAGGCTTTAAAGTTGAAACACTAGATTATCAAGAAGGCGATGAAGCAGGGATAAAAGATGTTAGCTTTGTTGCTCGTGGGCTTAATGCTTATGGGTATTTTAAGGCTGAACACGGGGTTCATAGACTTGTAAGAATTAGCCCATTTGATAGCAATGCAAGACGCCATACGAGTTTTTGTAGCGTAATCGTTGCACCTGAAATTGATGATGATATAGAAATTGAAATTGAAGAAAAAGATATAAGAATTGATTATTATAGAGCAAGTGGTGCAGGTGGTCAGCATGTAAATAAGACAGAAAGTGCGGTAAGAATTACTCATATTCCAACAGGAATTGTAGTGCAATGCCAAAACGATAGAAGTCAGCATAAAAACAAAGCCACAGCTTATAAAATGCTTCGTTCAAGATTATATGAACTTGAAATGGAGAAATTAAACGATGGAAAAGATACGGGAGGAGTTGGCGAAAATAGTTTCGGGCATCAAATTCGCTCATATGTTTTAGCTCCTTATCAGCAAGTAAAAGACGCTAGAAGCAATGAGGCATTTAGCCAAGTTGATGCGATACTTGATGGCGATATTAAAAAAATGATAGAAGGTGTATTAATTGCTCAAAAGGATAGTAGCGAAGATTGATTATTGTGATAAACATAAAGGATTATCGTGGATACAGCCCAAAAACTATTTTTAAATAACAAAATTAAAGATATCAATTTGCTTAGCTTAGAAGATAAGCAAATTGATATAAATAAGCTTAGTGAAATAAAACTAAAAGAACCAAAAATAGGACTAATATTAGGGATATTTTTTGGTATTTTAGGAGCTGATAGATTTTATAAAGGAGATGGATTTTTAGGATTTATTAAGTTTATTTTGTTTTTTATTTCTCATTTTTGTTTATTATTTGTTTTACATATTCCACTTGCAATGCTTTTTTATTCTGGACCTGATGCACCGCCACCTCCATTTATTTTGCAATCAAAAATATATTTAAATATAGTTGCTTTTTCTTTTATTTTAATATGGTTTATATTTATTATTTGGGTTATATTAGATTGGTTTTTAGTCTATCGTGGGATAAAAAAGGATAATTTTCAAAAGATTTTAAGTGTTATAAAGGAAGAAAATTGAATATATTTTTATTATTAATAATAATTTTAGCAATTATAGGATTTATTACAGGTAAGGGTATTATTAGAACCATAATATCATTTTTTGCGATAATATTAGGGACTATTTTAACGGCGATTTTAGGGCTTATTGGAGCAATTTTATTACCTTTATTTTTTAAAGGAAATATTTTAAATAATCAATTTACTAAAATGAAAGGCGGATATGCTGAATACCTAGTCGCACTTATTGCAAAAATAGCTAAACTTGATGGAGTAATTTCGCCTAAAGAAGCTGAATTTATAAAATTAATACTAGATAATAATTCTTATAATTTAGTTGAGCGTGAGAGATTAAAAAAGGTTTTTAAAGAAGCTAAAGAAAATCCAGAAAATTATAGAATAGTTGCACAAGAGCTTAAAAATAATTTTATTTTAAGCAAAAATGAAAAGCTTAATATTATGCAAAGTTTGCTTTATTGTGCGAGTATTGATGGCTTTAGTGAAAAAAAGATTTTTGCGTTAAAAGAAATTGCAGAGATTTTTGGCGTTACACAAGAATTTGCACAATTTATAAATTTTGGTAACAATAACAAACAAAATAATAATAAAATTAAAAAAGACCCTTATGAGGTTTTAGAATTAAGTCCTAATGCTAGTTTAGTTGAAGTAAAAGCAGCATATAGAAGACTTGCTAAAAAATATCATCCTGATGTGTTAAACACAAAAAATCTTAGCGAAAGCGAGCTAAGAGCAGGGATAGAGAAATTTCATGAGATTAATGAAGCTTATGAGATTTTAAAACAAAAATTAAGTTAAGGAAGTAAAGTGGTAGTTTTAATAACAGGTGTTGCAGGATATATTGGCTCAGCCACTGCATCTGGATTTTTAGAAGCTGGGCATAAGGTAATTGGAATTGATAATTTAAGTGGTAAAAATAAAAAAGCTATAAAAAATATAAAAAAATATTATGAAGTTGATTTTTATGAAGTTGATATTTCAAATAGCGAAGCTTTAGAAGATGTAATGTCAAGATTTAAAATTGATATGGTATTTCATTTTGCAGCAACTAGCAATGAGAATTTTAGTAAAAAAGATAATCTAACTTTTTATGAAAACAATATCATAAATCTTTTTAAATTATTAAAAGCTATGAAAAAATTTAAAGTTAAGACTTTAATATATCCATCAAGTATATTTGCTAATGTAGGATTGGAAAATACCTGTGATGCTTATGTTAAGACAAAAATCTTAGCTGAAAATATGATACAAGATTATGCTAGAAGCAATCCTGATTTTTCTTATGCAATTTTAAGATATTGCAATATTGCAGGATATTATTCTAAGATATTTTTAGGAGAATTTGAACATTATTCAATTATTAAAAATATCACAAGAATTGCTTGCGGTAAGTCTGAATTAGGTCGTGATTTTAACTATGATGAGAATTATCATTTCGCACATATTGATGATATTGTTAATATTAATTTAAAAGTAGCTAGCGAGCTTTATACAACCAAAGAAAATATATGCACTACAATAGCTAGCAAAGAAAGTATAAGTGTAGAAAATCTAATTAAATTAGTAGAAAAGTTAAGCAAAAAAGAAATAGATATAACAATAGCTTTAAAAAATGACCATTGCGATAAAATTAAGTCTTGTAATTTATTAAAATATGAATTAGAGTATTCAATAGAAGATATTTGCAAAAATCAATTAGAACACGAAGCTAGGTTTTAATGTTTAGATACTTATTATTAGCTTATGAAAGAGAAAAATTAGAATTATTTTTAAAAAGATTTGATTTAAGATGCGATGAAGATATAGAATATGCTTTAGTTTATGAAGAAAATGAAGAGATTAAAGCAAGTGCTTGTATAAGCGGTAATATTGTAAAGTGTATAGCAATTGATAAATCTTTACAAGGTAATAATTTTAGTGCTACTTTACTAACTCAAATTGCAGATAAATTAAGAGAATTAAATATAAATGAATATTTTATATTTACAAAGCCTTGTAATGTAAAAGTATTTGAGAGTTTAGGGCTTTATTTATTATGTCTTACAAAAGATGTTGCGTTATTTGAAAACACAAAATTAAATTATGAAAATTATAAATTTGAACTAGCTAAACATTATAAAAAAGCAAAAAAAATTGGCTCAATTGTAATGAATTTAAATCCTATGAGTAAAGGGCATTTATATTTAATTCAAAAAGCCTTAAAACACTGCGAAATCTTGCATATATTTATTTTAAGCGAAGATTTAAGTATGTTTAATACAAAAGCAAGGCTTGAGATTGTAAGAAATGAATTAAAAGATTATAAAAATATAATAATTCACGAAAGTAAAAATTATATTATTTCAAAAGCTACTTTTCCTACATATTTTTTAAAGGATAATGCCAATGTTAATGAGATTTATTCAAGGCTTGATATTACATTATTTGCTACAAAAATAGCACCTATTTTAGGGATAAATATGAGATTTTTTGGGACAGAACCAAAAGATAAAATAACAAAAGATTACAACCAAAAAGCAAAAGAAATTTTAAAAGAATTTAAAATCAAATTCTATGAAATCAGTAGAGCTAGAATGAATAAAAAAGTAATAAGTGCAAGTAGGATTAGAAAAATTATTTTAAATGATAAGGATTATTTAAATAATAAGGAGTTAAAATCCCTTTGTGCTAATTCAACTTATGAGTATTTAAAAAACAATTTAATAACTAAAAATTAAGTTATCTTTGTAATAATAAAAGAAAACTTAAAAAATTTAATTAATTAGGAGATTTGATGATTACAACTATTGCAAGTGCTGGTTCATTAGAATCAGGCGATGTTTTAATTAGTGTAAGTCCTGCTAATGTGGGAAGGAAAATTGAATTAAATTCTAGTGTTTATAAACAATTTGGAGAACAAATATTAGCTAGCGTTAATGAAGTATTAGATGAATATGATATTAAAAATGTAACAATAAAAATAGAAGATAAAGGAGCGCTTGATTTAGTAATTCGTGCAAGACTTAAAACTGCTATTTTTAGAGCTAGTTTAAAAGATTATGATTGGGAGAGTGAATTATGCTAAATAAAGATAGACTTAGAAGAAGTATGATGTTCTTGCCCGGAAATGCACCTGCAAAATTAATAGACGCACATATTTATGGAAGTGATTCTATTATGATTGACTTAGAAGATGCAGTAAGTATTTCAGCAAAAGATGCGGCTAGAATGCTAACTTATGAAACTCTTAAAAAGATTAATTATGGTTCAACTGAAGTTGTTGTAAGAATAAATGCTTTAAATTCTCCTTACGGAAGAGATGATGTAATAGCTATGGTTAGTGCTGGAGTTGATGTTATAAGACTTCCAAAGACTGATAATGCAAACGAAGTTAAAGAAGTAGATGAATTAATAAGCGAAGTTGAGCATAAATTAAATCGTCCTAAAAAAACTTTAATTCTAGCAGCAATTGAGAGTGCTACTGGGGTTATTAATGCTTGTGAGATTGCAAAGGCAAGTGATAGATTAATGGGGATTGCTCTTGGAGCTGAAGATTATGTAACGAATTTAAAAACAACTAGAAGCAAACACGCAATGGAGCTTTATTATGCAAGAGAGCAGATAATTCACGCAGCAAGAAGCAATAATTTATATTGTTTTGACACCGTTTTTTCAAATATAAAAGATAAAGTTGCATTTGCTGAAGAAGTGCAATTTATAAAAGATTTAGGTTTTGATGGCAAATCAGTAGTTCATCCAAGTCAAATCAAAATAGTTCATGATATTTATACTCCAAAAGAAAAAGAAATAATAGACGCTTTAAAAGTAGTAAATGCAGCTAAAGAAGCGGAAAAAAATAGCATAGGTGTAATTGCAGTTGATGGCAAAATGGTAGATGGTCCAATTATTATTAGAGCTTTAAGAGTGCTTGAATTAGCTAAAGCTAGTGGTCTTTATAAAGGAGAATGATTATGTATAAAGTAAATGCAGTTAATAGAAAAATACCTAATAAAATTGCTAATTATAAAGATGTAGTTGTATATAGTGGAGAATTAAAACAACCAAAAGAGCGTAAAATCGGTGCAGCTATTAGAGTTGGCAAAAAAGAAGATAAATTAGTCTCAAGTATAAAAGACGCTATTATAAAATCAGGCTTAAAAGATGGTATGACAATAAGTTTTCATCACCATTTTAGAAGTGGAGATTATATTTTAAATCTAGTTTTAGAAGAAATAAGCAAGCTAGGTATTAAAAATCTTTGCGTAGCAGCAAGTTCTCTTTCAACTTGCCATAAACCTTTAATTGAGCATATTAAAAATGGTGTTGTAACAAGTCTTCAAACAAGTGGTCTAAGAGAGCCATTGGGTTCTTTTATTAGTAATGGCGGATTAAAAACTCCTGTAATTATTAGAAGTCATGGTGGTCGTGCTAGAGCTATTGAAGATGGCTCACTTAAAATTGATGTAGCATTTATTGGTGCTCCAAGTTGTGATAAATTTGGTAATCTTAATGGTTATACAGGCAAATCTGCTTGTGGTAGTTTAGGTTATGCTAAGGTTGATGCTATGTATGCTAATAAAGTTATTGCAATTACTGATAATTTAGTAGATGGAATAAATCTTCCTGCTAGTATTGACCAAACTATGGTGGATTTTGTTTGTGAGATTGAGAGTATTGGCGATCCAAAAGGTATAGTATCAGGTGCAATTCGTTTTAATGATAATCCAAGAGATATTTTAATAGCTGAAAATGCTTTAAAATGTATCTTAGCATCAGGTTTATTTAAAAATGGCTTTAGTTTCCAAACAGGAGCTGCAGGAGCTTCTTTGGCAGTAACTAAGCTTTTAAAAGAAGAGATGATTAAGCATAATATCACTGCTAGTTTAGGTGTTGGTGGTATCACTGCTGCTTTAGTTGATTTACATGAAAATGGTTTAATGGATGCGCTTTTTGATACTCAAAGTTTTGATTTAGATGCTGTTAGCTCACTTGCAAAAAACCCAAAACATTATGAAATATCAGCATCTTTTTATGCAAATCCAAATCTAGTTACTCCAGCAGTAAATCAATTAGATTTTGTAATGTTAGGAGCACTTGAGATTGATACGAATTTCAATGTAAATGTAATTACTACTTCAACAGGTGTTATTAATCAAGCAATAGGCGGACACCAAGATACTGCTGAAGGTGCAAAAATTGCAATGATTTTAGCACCATTAATTCGTGCTAGAATTCCAATCGTAGTTGATAATGTAAGCACGATTTGCACCCCAGGAGCAAATGTTGATGTGGTTTGCACTGATTACGGAATTGCAGTAAATCCTAAAAGAACTGATTTAATAGAGAATTTCACAAAAGCAGGTATTAAATTATATACGATTGAAGAACTAAAAGAAATGGCAGAGAAAATCACAGGCAAACCAGCTAGTATTAAATTTGGCGATGAGGTAGTAGGCGTTGTAGAATATCGTGATGGCAGCGTTTTAGATGTGATTTATAAATCTTTACAAAATTAGGAATTTATTTCCTAATTTTATTACCAAATTACACATATTAAACTCAATTTTTAAGTATTTCTTGTTTATTTAATTAAAACAATTTAAAGTATAAGATATTTAAAGGAGAGTTTTATGTGGATTGGAAGAAATGATGGCGAAGAAAGTATTCATAACAGAGTTTTTAAATGTTTAAATACTTCATCTTCAAATAAATTAATAGGATTTTGTTCTAGTTTAGGTGTAGATAGAAATCACGGAAGAGATGGTAGCGAATTAGCACCGAATATCATTAGAAAAAATATGGCAAATTTTGCTGTATTTGATGATTTTAGCTTTGATGATTTAGGCAATATTGATAATTTTAAAAGCCTAGAAGAAGCTGATGATTTATTATACGATAAGCTTAATTTAGTATTAAAAAATCAAGATTATTGCGTTATTTTAGGTGGTGGTCACGAAACTTCTTTGGCTGGAATTAAGGCTTTATTAGATAATAAACAAAATGTAGGTGTTATTAATTTTGACGCACATTTTGATGTGAGAATTCAACCCCAACATACTTCAGGTAATTCGTTTTATGAAGCTTATAAATACGCAAAATCAAATAATTATTCTTATAAATATTTATGTATTGGGGCAAATGCTTTATCAAATACCCAAGCTTTATTTAATACTATGCAAGATATAAATGCTAAATATGTTTTAGATAAAGACTTTGATAATTCAGCAAAAATTGTAAAAGAATTTATATTAGATTGCGATGTTTTATATCTTAGTATTGATATTGATGTGTTTTCTTTAAGCTATGCACCAGGTGTTAGTGCTCCTGCTGTTTATGGTATTAGTTTGCAACAAATTTTACCGATACTAAAAATTATTTTAGATAGTAAAAAAGTTGCTTTAGCTGATATTTGCGAGTTTAATCCAAAATATGATATAGATAATCATACTGCTAAATTAAGCGCTTATTTAGCTTATATTTTATTAAGAAAGGCTGTTATATGAGTTTTGATAGTTTAAGCGTATTGGCAATTAGCATTGGTGTTTTATTATTTGGAATGTTTTTAAAAACCAAAATCAATTTTTTAGAAAAATTTTGTATCCCAGCTCCTGTTGTTGGTGGATTTTTGGTAAGTATTTTAGTATGGTTTTTAACCTTTATAGATATTAATATTGAATTTGATAAGTCATTGCAAACTCCTTTTATGGTTGTATTTTTTAGTGTTGTAGGACTTAGCGGAAGTGCTAGATTATTAAAAGTTGGTGGTAAATTGCTTTTAATATATTTAGCGTGTTGCTGGGCAATGGCTATTATGCAAAATGCCATTGGAATTACTATGATGAATGCTTTTGGGCTAAATAGTTTATATGGAATTTTAAGTGGGGCTGTTGCTTTAGAAGGAGGACATGGAAATGCTATTGCTTTTGGTGGTATGGTGGAAGATTTAAGTGGTCTTAGCAATGCTAAAGTAGTAGCAATTGCAGCGGCTACTTTTGGTTTAATAAGCGGCTCTTTACTCGGTGGGCCTTTATGTAGATATTTAATACTTAAATATAAATTAGAGATAAAAACAAACGAAGATATACAAGATATTGACCCGCTAAAACACAATATTCATCACGCAAGTTATCAAGAATTTTTAAAATCTTTATTTTTAATACTTTGTATTATGTGCATTGGATTTTATATAAGTTCATTATTTACAAAACTTAGCGGTTATTCTTTACCAAGCTATGTGGGTGCTATGTTAATAGCAATGCTAATTAGAAATATAAATGATATTTTTAATATATTTAAATTAAATCAATACACAATAGATACTATTAGTGAGCTTAGCTTAGGAATATTTTTAACTATGGCTATGATGAGTTTAAAAATCAATGAATTAAGCGTGGTTGCTATGCCTTTATTGATTACGCTTTTTGTTCAAGTTGTTGTTTTAGTATTGTTTGCAATATTTGTCGTGTTTAGATTGTGCGGGAAAAACTATGATAGTGCTATTATGTGTGCTGGGTTAATGGGACATGGCTTGGGTGCTACTCCTAATGCGGTTGCAAATATGAATGCTGCTTGCAATAGATATTCTTTATTCTCAAAACCTGCATTTTTGATAGTTCCTTTGTGTGGTTCTGTTTTGATAGATATTGTGGCTATTCCTTTGAATACTTATTTGATTAATATATTTGCTTAACTTAGGATTGCTCCTAAGTTAAATTACTCTACTACGCCATCACTAAAAGTGAATTGGGTTAGAGAATTTTCTTTTGCCTGAATACAGATATAATTTAGTTGAGTTTTTGCAAAAATCTGTCTTTTTACACTAGGTGCAACTCTAATTATATCTCCTGTTTTAATTAAAATTAGTTCATTATCTAACTTTATTTCCCCATTACCATCTAAGATAATATAAACTTCTTCATTTTCTTTATGATGATGAACAAAAGGCACATTAGTATTTGCTTCCATTGTGTTAATACTTATTTCACAAGATGTAAATCCTAAAGCTTCTTTTAAATCAATTCTTTGAATATTTTTAAATTCTCCTAGACTTTTTACGCTAAATCCATTACTCATTTTAACTCCTTTTTAGTTTGATAACGAACTATTTTTGCATAAAAAGTTAAATATATTTTAATTTTTTATATTATTTAGCATTTTTTCTAATAATTCTTCTAAAAATAACTCTTCTGCTTTTGAAAAGTTTTTAAGTAATTTTTCAAAAACTATATTTGATACTTCTTCAAATATTGGTTTTAAATCTAAAGTTTTTTGAGTTGCTTTTATTAAATACATTCTACTATCGTTACTACTTTGGCTTTTTGTGATATATCCATTTTGTTCTAATTTGTCTATTAAAGAGCTAATTGTAGCTTTGCTTCTATGTATTTTTTGTGCTATTTGAACCATACAATATTCTTTTTCATCAAATAATATATTTAAAATATCAGCGTGAGAAAAGGATAAATCAAATTCTACTCTTTTGCTAAGTTCTTTTAAAATCAATTCATTTGATAGTTCTTTTATTCTTCCCATTAAAAATAAGCTTGAGTTCATATTTTGTCCTTATAATTTTTTTTATTATATAAAAATATTAAAAAATTTATTGAATTTTTTTAAAAAGTAAAAGATATTTTTGCTAAATTTAAAAAAAGGAGTAAAAATGTCTGATAAATTTTTAAAGAAATTTAGAATTTGTTTTGCTAGGAATACTAAAAGATTAATGTTAAATTACAAAAGAGAGTTTAAAAGGCTTTATTTTAATTATTTTAAATTATTAAAACTTGCCAATATATTTGTAAAAACTATGAGATTTTCTTTAGTTTTAATAACTTTTGTTTCTGTAATAGCTTATACAAAATATTATTTATTTGAAGTTGGATATTTGCCTAGATTTGATTTTAATTTATTGCTTACTTTTGGATATGTGTGTTTTGTTTATTCTATTTTTATAGGGATTATTCCTTATGTTATGATTGAATTTGTTGTGCTTTTAGCTTGTAAAAGAAAAAAGTCAAATAAATTTGGATTTAAAATTCTTAATTTTTTGTATGAAAGAGTATTTTTATTATTTGTAATTATAGTAATTATCATAATTGAATTAGTATTTTTAAGTTTAGTTCAAATATATCAAAACGAAAATATAACTTTTCCAACGATAAATCATTGCTTAAATATTATGATGGCTATATTTATTACTTTATGTTTTTTTGCATATTTTTTTAAAAGATTTAGTTTAATTATAAAAATTATTTGGATAATTTGCTCTATTTGGTATTTTTTTAGTCTTGATATTAAAGTTGTTAAATTAGCCAATATTGGCGGGTTTAGAACTGATATTGTGGTTAGTAAAAATAGTTTATATATGAGTTATTTTATAAATTATAAAAAGCTAGATATTAATGATTGTGATATTAAAAAAGGAGAGAAAAATATCTGTAAATTAAGTGATGGAAATTATGTATTAAAAGATGTATTGATTTTATCTAGCTTAAGTGATGTTGTTTATATAGAGCTTAATTTAAATAATAAAGCTCAAACTCTAGACTTTAAACAAAGCGAAATAGAAATAATTAATAGGTTTTAAGT
This sequence comes from Campylobacter sp. RM12647, assembly GCF_020138135.1. Taxonomy (NCBI): domain Bacteria; kingdom Pseudomonadati; phylum Campylobacterota; class Epsilonproteobacteria; order Campylobacterales; family Campylobacteraceae; genus Campylobacter; species Campylobacter sp. RM12647. The sequence continues at coordinate 41,305 of NZ_JACGAS010000014.1, forward strand.
TTGTTATTAATTTTTATAGTGTAAATTTAATACGTATACATATTAATTTTTAAAGAAAGGTCTAGTATGAAAAGGTTTGCAATGATTTTATTTTGTGCATTTAGTATTTTAGGTGCTAATTTATTAGCTAATGATGACACGCCTCCTAAGGAGCTTTTAAAGATTTTAAACGATCATACTCCGCTAAAGCCTACTAAGGTTTTTGATGATGTTTATTGTCTTGGGACAAAAAGCGTTGTAGCATACGCAATAACAACTAGCGAAGGCATAATTTTAATTGATGCTATGTGGGATAATGATGATGCAAAAGTGATTGAAGATGGGTTAAAAGCTTATAATTTAGACCCAAAAGATATAAAAATTGTCTTAATTACTCACGGGCATGGTGATCATTATGGTGGGGCTAAGTATTTTCAAGATAAATATAACGCAAAAGTTATGATGAGTGCTATAGATAAGGATTTTATGTATTCATATAATAAAGGTCCAAATGACCCAAAATATCCTAAGCCAATAATTAATCATTTGCTAAAAGATAAAGAAGTAATAAAGCTTGGTAATAAAGAAATTAAAACTTTCTTAACTCCAGGTCATACCGTAGGCACTACTTCAATTATTTTTGAAAGTTCATTTAATGGTAAGAAATTTAATGTGTTTTTATGGGGTGGTAATGGAATTGGAAGCGATAAAAAACTTCAAATTGCTTATGATAAATCTTTAGATGAGTTCAAAAAAGAGCTTGATAAAAATAATGTAGAAGCAAAGCTAGAATCACATTTATTTCAAGATAATGGATATAAGAAATTAGAAAATATTTATAATAATAATTTTAAAACTCATCCATATATTATAGGAAAAGAAGGCATAGATGCTTGGTATAAAGAATACAAAGGACTTATAAAAGCAAAATTAGATAACAAATAATAGTTAAAATAGCAGTTGTAAGGAGAAAATATGAATATAGGTATTAAAATCTGTGCAACTGCTAAGACAATTTATCAACATTTAAATAAATCATTTTTAGATTTAAACATTACACCTGAGCAATGGATAGTATTAAATACTTTATGTAAAAGCCCAAAAATCTCACAAAAAGAGCTTTCAGAACTTACCCAAAAAGACCAAAACACAATAAAAGCAATAGTTGATAAGCTTGTTGTAAAAGACTTAGTTATTAGAAAAACTAATCAAAATGATAAAAGAGCCTTTATTTTAAGTCCTACAAAAAAAGCCAAAGAATTAGCACTAATTTGCACCAAAATAGACAATATTATGTTAGATAAAATTCTAAGTGTTTTTAAAAATAAAAATGAGCTTGATTATTTTATAAATAAGCTAGATAATATACAAAAGAGTATTGAAAATGAAAGAAATTAAAGAGATTTTGCTAAATATATTTTTATTGAATTTTCATATAGATTTATCTAAAAAACTTTATTTTAAATTCCTAACTTTATTGGGTATATTTTTTTATATTTATTTTTCTTTATATTTTAGGCATTAGCTTGGTTTATAGGATTAAGAAAGTATATAAAAATATTTTATTGATTTTATCTTATCCTTTTATAAATTATTATTTATTAAAAAGTGAAGTTTTATTTTTAGGGTTTAATTTTGTATTTTTATTGTTATTTTTATTTATAATGATTTTTGCAAATCTTAATACCAATATAAAAACTAATACAAGTCAAAAATCTTTACTTATTAAGTTATTTATATTAGCTATTTTAATTCTTAATATGCTGATATATCAATCTTTTTTAAAATCTTATAATATTTTAATTTTAGATTTTTTAAGTGTTTTTGCATATTATAATTTTTATTTTTTATTATCATCTTTTATGATTATTACATATATATTTATAAAAAACTTATTAAAAACTATATAAATTTTTTTGAAGAAATTGATATAAAAAATTTTTTAGGTTAATGGCTAATTTTTCTTTTATATAGACAAATTATGTAATTATCATCTAAATCTTGCAAATCTCATTAACTTAGCCTTGTTAGACTGAAAACGCAAGGAGAAAATATGAAGATAAAAACGAGTTTTTTACCCGCTGTGTTTGTTCCAAGCATAGTATTTATTGTAATTTTAGTTTTACTAAGTATATTTTTACCAGAATTTACAAGTAGTATTTTAAATAATATTAAAACTTCAGTTTTTACTAATTTTTCTTGGTTTTTTATACTTAGTGTTAGTTTTTTTGTAGGATTTATGGTCTTATTGGCTTTATCTAAATTTGGAGATATAAAATTAGGTAAAGATGATGATGAGCCTAGTTTTAGCTTTTTTTCTTGGCTTTCTATGTTGTTTGCTACTGGAATGGGCGTTGGGCTTATGTATTTTGGTGTGGCTGAGCCTATAATTCATAAAAAATCATTAAATATAGATGATAAAGAAGCTTTAATTCATACTCTATTTCACTGGGGAATTCATCCTTGGGCTATTTATGGGGTTTGTGCTTTAGCTATGGCTTATTTTGGTTTTCGTTATAAAATGCCTTTAACTTTAAGAAGTGCTTTTTATCCTTTTTTAAAAGATAAAATTTATGGATTTTGGGGCAATGTTATTGATATTTTGGCATTAATTGTAACCGTTTTTGGAATTAGCACAACACTTGGATATTCTGCAAGTTCTTTAAATGCAGGACTTGTTAATATTGCTTGGCTTAGTGATATTTCATTTAGCGAACAAGCAATTATTATATTAATAGTTGTTAGTTTATCTACTATTTCAGCTATTAGTGGAGTTAATAAAGGGCTTAAAATATTAAGCGAGATTAATTTGCTTTTAGCATTTTTACTAATGATTTTTGTATTAGTTAGTGGTGATTTGGTTGAGCTATTATCTGATTTTAGTTCTAATTTAGGGCTATATTTTTCAAATATAGTTGAGCTTAGTTTTAAAACCTATACATATAATAAAGATTATATTAGCTGGTTTAATTCTTGGACTATTTTTTATTGGGCTTGGTGGCTTAGTTGGGCGCCTTTTGTTGGCTTTTTTATAGCAAAGATTTCTCGTGGTAGAACTATTAGAGAATTTATATTTGGAGTTTTGATTGTTCCTACGACATTTAATGTTTTATGGTTTAGTGTATTTGGAAATTCTGCTTTAAAATATAATGAAATTTTAAGTAATTTTTCTCAAAGTTCTGAAAAATTATTATTTGAGTTTTTAAATCTTTTACCATTTTCACAAATTAGCACTATTTTAGCTCTAGTAGTTTTAGTTTTATTTTTTATCACTTCTGCTGATAGTGGGATATTTGTTTTAAATTCTTTAGCAAGTGGTGGTAAAGAAAAACCTTATAAATGGCAAAGTATTTTATGGGGCATTAGTTTAATTGCTATTGCAATATCTTTATCATATTCTGGTGGTCTTGATACTATTTTAAGCGTTACTATGATAGTTGCACTTCCGTTTGCTTTAATGCTTGTAATTATGTGTGCATCACTACTTAAAGGCTTAATAGTTGATAGTAGGTATTTTAATACAAGAGTTAGTAAGGCTAGTGTTTATTGGAGTGGGGATTTTTGGGAACAAAGGCTTGATTTAATCTTAAAACAATCTCAAATAAAAGATATGCAAGAGTTTTTAAACGAGCTTGTAAAACCTGCTATGCAAAAGATTTGCGATAAATTAAGCGAGCGTGGATTAAAAGCATTAATCAAAGAAGAAAAAAATAAAATTAGTTTAGTGATTAAAAAAGACTTATCAAAAGATTTTATTTATGGGGTAAAAATAGAAAAACACGAAGTAAATAAAACCTTATTAGATGATGAGAATTTGCCTAATTTATCAAAGGAATTTGAGTATAGACCTATAACATTTTTTGGCGATGATAGACTAGGTTATGATATAAAATATTTAAATGAAAAAGAAATAATAGTAGATATTTTAAAGCATTACGAAAGATATTTAAATCTTTTAGATGATAGCTCAAATGAAATATTTACAATGGGTTATAGAAAATAACTTTTATAGAATTTGAAATGCTTATTTCAAATTCTTTTTTAAAAATACTAAAGTGTTACTTTTTTTCACATTCTCGTAAAAAAATTATAATTTTTTTTGAATATACAAAAATAATTAATATTCCTTGATAAGATATTTCAAAATCATTTAAAAAAGGAGAAGTTATGAAGAGTTATCAAATGTATATTGATGGTGAGTTTGTTGCTGAAAAAAGAGAAATGGCAGCTGTATATAATCCTGCTACAAAAGAGCAAGTTAGTGAATATCCACTAGGCACAAGAGATGATGCTAAAAGAGCGCTTGAAGCTGCAAAAAGAGCGGGTAGAGAATGGGAAGCACTTCCAGCAGTTGAACGCGCAAATTACCTTAAAAAAATCGCACAATTAATTCGTAGAGATAGAGTAAAACTAGCTGATATTTTACAAGAAGAGCAAGGCAAGGTTAGAGGTTTAGCTGAAGTTGAGATTGATTTTGCGGCTGATTATTTAGATTATATGGCAGGATTTGCAAGAACTTATGAAGGCGAAATCATTCAAAGTGATAGGGCAAATGAAAATATCTTTTTATTTAGAACTGCAATTGGTGTTACGACAGGAATTTTACCTTGGAACTTCCCGTTTTTCTTAATAGTTAGAAAACTTGCACCTGCGTTTGTAACAGGAAATACAATAGTAATTAAGCCAAGTAGCGAAACTCCAAACAACGCATTTGAGTTTGCAAAATTAGCTCACGAAGCTGGAGTTCCTAAAGGAGTTTTCTCACTTGTTAGCGGAAAAGGAAGTGAGGTTGGAGATGAGCTAAGCTCAAACCCACTAATTGGAATGGTAAGTGTAACAGGTAGCGTAGAAGCTGGAGTTAGAGTTATGCAAGCAGCTGCAAAAAATGTTATAAAAGTAAATCTTGAGCTTGGTGGAAAAGCACCTGCAATAGTATGCAAAGATGCAAATATGGATTTAGTAATTCCTGCAATTAAAGCAAGTAGAATTTGTAATAACGGACAAGTTTGCAATTGTGCTGAGCGTGTTTATGTGCATAAATCAAGATATGATGAGTTTATTAATAAAATGGCTGATGAATTTAGCAAAATTACATTCGGAAATACTGCAAAAGGTAATTTTGATATGGGGCCACTTGTAAATGAAGCAGGTGTTAAAAATGCTGATGCAATGCTAAAACGCGCACTTGAGCAAGGTGCAAAATTAGAAGTTGGTGGCAAGATAACTGATACTAGTGGATATTTCTATCCTGCAACACTTTTAAGTAATGCAGACCACAAAAGCGATATCATGCAAAAAGAAATCTTTGCTCCGATTTTACCGGTTACAAGTTTTGATACTTTAGATGAAGCAATTGATATGGCAAATGATTGTGAATACGGGCTTACAAGTAGTATTTATACAGAAAATCTAAACACAGCTATGAGAGCTTGCCGTGAGATTAAGTTTGGCGAAACTTATATCAATCGTGAGAATTTTGAAGCTATGCAAGGCTTTCACGCAGGATTTAGAAAGAGTGGCATAGGTGGTGCTGATGGTAAGCACGGACTTTATGAATACCTTGCAACTCATGTTGTTTATCTTGATTACAATACTAAATTCAACGGCTAAAAATAGGAGCTTTTTAGCTCCTAAAATTATAAAATATTTTAATTTTAATTCAAATATATTTTTTAAGTTTATTTTAAATTAAGAAATAAATGTTACATTTGTTATTTATTTGTTTAAACTAAATTTAAAGGAAAAACAATGACTTGCACCTATCAAGACTTAATTCATAAACCAATAAAACAACATTCAAACAATCATTCTTGCAATCACTCACACCATAATCATTCACACCATAATTCTAATCATTCCCACGAACATCACGACCATTCTCATACTCATTCTTATGATTTTACTAAGAATAAAAAAGCATTGTTATTAAGCTTTATAGTAACTTTTGTAGTAATGTTTGCTGAATTAATTTATGGGTATTTAGCTAG
>NZ_JACGAS010000015.1:0-43015 GCF_020138135.1 Campylobacter sp. RM12647
ATTAAGTTTTATATATGTTTAAAATATTTAAATAATAAAACTATATAAACTAATTTTATACCTTTACAGGATAAATAATGTTTTTAAAAGCTTTTTTAATGAAATAAATAAGCTGTGGATAATATAGATTTAATGATGTTGGGTAGTGGGTTTAATGTAAATTGATAGATAAATTTTTTATTTTATTTAATATAGGAATTTATCTTAAATATTTTTAATATAGTTTAATAATAGTTATTTAAAAAATGCTTTATAAGATGATTTAGGAAATGATTGCGGTAGTATTTTTTAGTGTAATAAAAAATAGCTTATAAATTAGTGGATTTAGTGATTGATTGAATTGTTGGTGCGGTGTTAATATAATTAATAAGATTTATAATAGTGGCTTAGCCTTGCTTATTAGATTTAAATTGAGTTGTTAGTAAATTAATTTTTTAGATTAATAACATAGCTTATAAATTTTTAATCTAAAGGGTTAGAGTAAGGCATAACAATAGTATTCCAGAATAAAAAAGCGCATATGAAAGAACTAATATTACAAATTTAAAATAATAAAGAAAATTTTCTATAAAATTATAATATATGTGGTTTTTATCTTTTGGTTTATATTCTTTTGAAATTACTTTAAAATAACGAAAGCAAAATACACATTTAAAGAAAAGTTTAGCCTTAAATTTTTTATACGGGTAAGCTTCACATAAGAATGCAAATCCTACAACTATCATAGCAAGAAATACTAGTTTCATAAAATCCTTTCAGCAGTATTTACAATACTTAATTAATCAAACCAACTATAACGCTTTATATTATTTTTTTCTAAAATTTCAATAAAATTTTTAATTTCATCTTGTGTAAACATATTTTGATTTATATGTATCGGAAATTGAAATTTCTTAAACCTAACTACTATATTATTATTAGTAATAGAAGTAAAAAACCAATAATCTTTAAATTTTCTATAGCAAACCTTTTGAGTGCAAAACTTTCTCTTAATTATGAAAAAATCTTCATAACAAATAACCGTTTTAATATCAATTGCACAAAAAAAATGATAAGGTATAATAGCAACTATAATAAAACCAATAATATTTGCTAAAAAATTATCTAAATCTATAAAACATATTCCAATCAGTAAAGTTGCTAAATCCCATATAAAAACAAATATACAATAAAGAGATACGAAAAAAGATTTTTTTCTATTCATCACAAAATAGGCTCATTGTTGTTTTGTATAATATTTTCCTATATTATTTATTTTATTTTGAAAATAGGCTCTTCTTTAAGTTTTACCCTACAGCTTTTAATCTATTATTATATTCTCTATACTCTCAATTTTTATCATTATTTATTCTTTAATTTAAAGAATTTAAATTAGGATTTATATTTATTTTGTTTTATAAATTGTAAGGCAAATAAAATAATAAAAGAAATGGCTAATAATATTATACTAAGCTCATTTGCTTTATTTAAATCTAGTGTTTCTAATGCTTCAAATACGGCAATAGAAGCGACTTTTGTCTCTCCTGCTACGCTACCGCCTATCATCATTACTACACCAAATTCTCCCATAGTATGAGCAAAACTCATAACACTAGCACTTATTACACTAGGGATTATTAGCGGCAAACAAAGGCGAAATATTATGTTAGCTTGAGATTTTTCAAGTAATTTAGCTCTATCAAAAAGATTTTTAGGCAAAGCATTAAACGCACTATAAATAGGATTAAACATAAAAGGCATAGAATAAATTATTGAAGCAATCAATAAAGCCTTAAAATTAAAAACAAGTTTAATATCAAATTTAGCTAAAAATTGCCCTAAATAACTATTAGGACTTAATAGCACCAATAAATAAAAGCCTAAAACGGTAGGGGGTAGCACAAGTGGCAATGAAATTATGCTTAATAGTATTTTTTTACCAAAAAACTCTTTTTGGCTTAGATAAAATGCAGGATATAAGCAAATAAAAAATAATATTATAGTAGTTACGAAAGATAACTTAAGTGATAAGAAAATTGGTGTTAATTCTTGCATAAAAACTCATTATTTTGGATTTTTTCTATAAAAAATTCTTCTTTATTAAGACATTTTTCAAAACTACCATTTTTTACAAAATATATTTTATCAGCAAGGGCATTTATTTCAAAACACGAATGGGATACAAAAATAATTGTTCTTTTGTAGTCTTGATTTATTTTTTTGATTAGTTTTATAAGTGCTATTTTGTTACTATCATCAAGTGCGCTTAAAGGCTCGTCTAATAATATATATTTTGCATTTTTGCTTAAGGCACAAATTAATGCTAGTCTTTGTTTTTGTCCTCCGCTTAGAGTGCTGATTTTTTTAGTTTTGTGTTCTTCTAAATTAGCTAGTTTTAATAATTCATCGTAAAAATTACTTGTATTTTTATCTAATCTTTTACCAAAAATATATTTTAAATCATCTAAAAGAGTTTTAGTATTTGTAAAAACTAGATTTTCATATACATTAAAATTATCAAATAATGTGCAATCTTGAAATAAAAAAGCAATATCTTTTAGCAAAGGCTTATTAATAAGCCCAGCTATTAATTTTAAAATAGTGCTTTTACCACTTCCACTATCACCAAACAATGCGATAATTTCTCCATCATCAAAGCTTAATCTAGCATTTATTTTAAAGTCTTTAAAATCGTGTTTTAAATCCAGCTCATTCATAGCCATATTTATTAAAAATTTCCTTTGCATCAGGGCTTAATATAAAATCATAAAACACTTTAGCATTTTTTTCTTTACTTGTAATTATCATACCTTGTAAAATTGGTTCGTATAATTTATCATCAATTTTTAATATGTTTTCATCACTAAAACCCAATTCTTTAATTTGCTCTACGCTAGACGCTGCTACAAAAGCATAATCACAAGCTTTTGTAGCTTGTAGTAATGTTGCTGAAATATTTGTAGCCGTTATTATGTTTGAACTATTTGGAATTTGATTTAATACTTCTTTAGCTGCTTTTCCATAAGGAGCTGTGTTTGGGTTTGCTATAGCTATACAAGATGCGGTTTTTAAATCATCTAAATTAGGCTTTTTTTTAGCTGAAAATAATATTAGCTTTCCTTTTGCATAAGTGATTGCTTGATTTTTAGTTAATTCTTCTAAATCTTTAGCAAATTCCATATTTGCAGATAAGAATACATCATAATTTGCTCCATTTTTAATTTGTGCGTTAAAGCTACCACTAGCACCTGTATTGACATTAAGTTTTATATCTGGGTGTAGTTTTTCAAATTTTTGCTTTAATTCGTTTAGTGGATAGCTTATATTTGCAGCTGCTGCGATATTTAAAGTATTTGCTAATGCAAAAGAACTTAAACTTAAAAATAATAATGCTTTTTTCATACTTACTCCTTTAAAATATAAAAAATTATATATTAAAAAATCTTTAATAAGACTGAATTTAAAAGCTTATTATATAAAATAATATATAATAAATTAATTTTTTATTTTAATATTACAATTATTAAAAAATGCTAGTATTTTGCCTTTTAATTTATTTAAGGAGAAAATATGAAAAAAATATTTTTAAGTTTAGCAGCAATTAGTGCTTTAATAATCCAAACAGGTTGTAATGATAAAAAAGAAGAGCAAAAACCAGCTCAAGAGCTTAGTCAAAATGTAAAATCAAGCACTGAAGAAGTGGCTAAGAAAATAAATACAATTGTAGATAATGTAGCAACAAAGGTTGATGAACATATAAATACTGCTGCAAATCAAGTTGAACCTATGATAAATTCTGCAGTAGATAGCATTAGTGATACTACAAAAAGCGTTGCTAATAATTTAAAAGAAAGCACTAATGAAGTTGCAAATACGATAAAAGAAAGCACAGATAGTGCAGCTAAAGCAATTACTGATGGCATTGATAAGGTTAGTAGTAGTGTTGAAAATGTTTTAAAAACTGATGCGGCGACTTTATTTAAAAAATGTATTGCCTGTCATGGAAAAAATGCAGAAAAATTAGCTCCTGGGGCTGAAGTTGTAATAAATACTTTAAGTGAGAGCGAAATTTATGAAGCTTTAAGTGGATATAAGGCGGGAACTTTTGGTGGTAAATCTCAAAAAACTATGCAATTACAAGTAAAAAATCTAAATGATGAAGATTTTAAAGCTTTAGCTAAATACATTAAGACTTTATAAGATAGTTAAAAATTAGGAATGTGAAATTCCTAATTTTATTTTATGATTATTTTGTAGTTAATAATATTTTTAGAAGTTTTTTTGCACTTTCAACACCAGGTTGATCGTAAGTGCTAATGCCTATCATAAGCCCACAAGCACCAACTAATAACTCATAATAGTATATTAAATATCCGATATTATAAGCACTTTTGCTATCAAGCTCAATTAGACTTGTTTCTATTCCTTCAGCTTTTATCGCATCAAGACACGATTTGCTTTGAGCGTAAAGTAGCTCATCTAAACTATGTCCTACGCTTTGATTTTCAAGATTTTCAAGTCCTTTTATGTGCTTTATTTTGGGGCTATTTGGATTTGGTTTTATACGGATAAATTCTACGAATTTATCTTTTGGCCCTTCAATTATGAGTTGTAAAAACGAATGCTGGTCTTTTGGTCCTATTAGACTAATTGGTGTAAGTCCTACGCGTTTATATTCTTTAAATTTCCCAAGACTTTCGGCTACAAGCTGAACGAACCATTCGTTAAAATGGCGTAATTCTTCACAATAAGTGAATAAAACATAATTTTTATTTATCATTTTTGTGCTTAGCGTGTAGGCTAGATTAAGTATATGTTCTTTTGTTTTTTGCTCGTTCATACAATCTTTAGCACCTTTGATAAGCTCATCAACATTAGCCCCTGCTAAAAATAACGGCACAAGTCCAACATTACTAAGCACTGAAAATCTACCGCTAACATTTTCTTCTATATCAAAATGCGTTATTTCATTTGTCTTTAAAAACTCATAAAATTTGGTATTTTGCATACAAATTCCTATTAAGTGATGCTTTAAATCATCTACATTTAAACCTAAAACATCAAGCAAAATCCTAAAATAACTTATGCATTCAATTGTATTTCCAGATTTTGATACTAATATGAAAAGCGTTTTTTCAAGGTCAATTTTTTCTAATATTTCATTAAAAAGAGTACTTGAAATATTGTCTAAATAATCAATATTTTTTATCCCCAAAAAACTCGTAATCGCCCTAGTGCCAACACTACTTCCACCCATTCCAATAACTATAAAATGACTTTTGTTAGCAAATTTTTCTTTTACTTTTTGAAGTTTTGAAATTCCTAAATCAAATTCTAAAGGCAAATCATAAAACCCAACTTCGCCACTTTGCCTTTCTTCATTCATTCTTTTTAGATAAAGGCTTATGTTTTCTTGCGAAGTTTTTTCAAAATACTCTTGATAGGTAATCATTTGTAATCTCTTTCATAAAAGTATTTAGTCGCCTCAAAAAAACCTTCTACACTACCACAATCAAATCTAAGACCACTAAATACTAATCCTATACATCTACCTTCTTTTGCTTGAGTATTAAGAGCATCAGTAATTTGAATTTCTCCACCACGACCAGGTTTGGTATTATCTAAAATATCAAAAATATCAGGGGTTAGAATATATCTTCCAATAATTGCTAGATTTGTTTTTGCGTCTTTTGGGTCTGGTTTTTCAACCATATCTGTGATTTTGTAAATATTATCTTCTAATTTTACGCCTTCAATAATCCCATATTTTTTAGTATCTTTATTTGGAACTTCCATAAGTGCAACAATACTACAACGATATTTTTCATATGCTTTTACCATTTGGCTCATTACACCACAAGCATCATTTACACACAAGTCATCTGCTAAAATTACCCCAAAAGGTTCATTACTAACCATATTTTTAGCACAATTTATCGCATCACCTAATCCATTCATTTTTCTTTGTCTAGTAAATGTGAAATTACATACTTCCATTTGCCTACGAACATCATCAAGTAATTTTTCTTTTTCACTGCCTTTTATTGCGTCTTCAATTTCATAAGATATATCAAAATAATCTTCTAAAGCTCTTTTTGTTCTGCCTGTAATAATACCTATATTTGTAAGCCCTGCTTCAATAGCTTCTTCCATAGCATAGTGTATTAATGGCTTATCTAAAATAGGTAGCATTTCTTTAGGTAAAGTTTTTGTTGCAGGTAAAAATCTAGTTCCATAACCTGCTGCTGGAAATATGCAAGTTTTTATCATCTTTCTTCCTTTTTAAAATTGTTGATATTTTTTAAAACCTAGTTTTTTCTTTATTTTACGTCTTAAATATTTTTCTATTGTTTTTAAATAATTTGCTTTTTTATCAAATGATAGATTACGTTCTAATATAAAATCATTTATATAATCTATTTTTTTTTCAGCTAATAACTCATTGGTTGTTCTTAGTGGTATAAAGTTAAATTTATTAATTAAGGATAAATCATATTTAGAATTATGCAATTCATCCATAAAGTTTGTTATATTATTATTTTTATAAACTGTATTGCATATATTGCTATTTTCAATATAAATCATTTGTTCTTGATTGTTGTTTAATGCAAAATCCATACCAATAAAATATATATTTTTGTACCCTAGCGATTTTCCAAGCAACATTAATAAAACTCCAGAAGTTGGTCTTAAGTTATCAAATTCGTCAAATAAGCATACATCTTTTAGAATTTGCTTATCTAAAATATCTTTTAATATATATACAAAAGGCATTTTGCTTTTAAACTTGTTTAAACAAAAATTGGTATCCCAATTATTATTTATATAGTTTAAACATATGTTTTCGATTTTGTATTCATTTCTTTTAATAATTTCATGAATTGTTCTTATTTGGTGATGAATAACTATTGGATTAAACATTACTAATTTTATATTTTTTCCAATATAATATCTATCTTCGCAATAGAATTGATTACATCTAAAAACATCAAAATCATTGGGTAATGAATTTAAGTCTATGTTTTTGAGGCTAGGTCCATTTCCCGCTACAATTAAATTATCGCTGTCTCTTTTAAAATCAATCATAAATTAAATCCTTTTATAATCTATGATATATTATAATATCTAAAATAAAAATAAAAGGTTTAAAATGCAAATTTTAAATAGAATTATAGATACAAATCATCCAGCTCTAATTATTGCGGAAATTGGTATTAATCATGGTGGTAGTTTAGAAGTAGCTAAACAAATGGTAGATGCGGCTCATCGTGCAGGAATTGAAGTTGTAAAACATCAAACCCATATAGTAGAAGATGAGATGAGTAAAGAAGCTAAGAAGGTAATTCCAGGAAACTCAAACGATAGCATATATGATATTATGGCTAGATGTGCCTTAAATGAAGTTGATGAACTAGAGCTTAAAAAATATGTAGAAAGTAAAGGTATGATTTTTATATCAACCCCATTTAGCCGTGCAGCAGCTCTTAGATTAGAGAGTTTTGGAGTAAGTGCATATAAAATAGGTTCTGGCGAGATGAATAATTACCCACTTTTAAAATTAATTGCTAGCTTTCATAAACCGACAATTATATCAACAGGCATGAATGATATAGCTTCTATTAAAAAAGCTGTGAAGATTTTTAAAGATGAGAATACCCCTATTGCATTACTTCATACTACAAATCTTTATCCAACACCACCACAGTTAGTAAGGCTTGGGGCTATGCAAGAGATGATGAGAGAATTCCCTGATTTAGAAATTGGACTTAGCGATCATACTTTAAACAATAACTCATCAATTGCAGCTATTGCTTTAGGGGCAACAATAATTGAAAGACATTTTACCGATCATAAAAATAGAGTTGGAGAAGATATAGTTTGTTCTATGGATGAAAATGAAGCAAGAGAGCTTGTAAATGCTGCAAAAGAACTTCATCAAATGAAAGGTGGCAAAAAAGAAGCAGCTAAAGAAGAAAAAGTTACCATTGATTTTGCGTTTGCAACTTGCGTAAGTATAAAGCCTATTAAAAAAGGAGAAGTGTTTAGCGTAGATAATCTTTGGGTAAAACGCCCTGGAACAGGTGAGATACTAGCTGAGTATTATGAGAGTTTATTGGGTAAAAAAGCAAAATGTGATATAGAAAACGACACTCATATAACTTGGGATATGATAAATGAGTAAAAAAATACTTTTTGTAAGTGGAACTAGAGCTGATTGGGGAAAGATTAAACCACTTATAAAAGAGATTGATAAGTGCTATGACTTTTCTTATATGATTTATGCTTGCGGTATGCATTTACTAGAGCAATTTGGAAGCACTTATAAAGAGATTATTAAAGACGGATTTTCAAATTTATATTTAGCAAAAAAATATGAAACAAATAAAACTGATATTAATTTATCCCATTTTATAAGTGATTTTAGCGAGTTTGTAAGTTCGTATAAACCTGACATGATAGTAATTCACGGGGATAGACCAGAGGCGTTAGGTGGAGCTATTGTTGGGGCATTTAATAATATTTTAGTAGCACATATTGAAGGTGGAGAAAAAAGTGGCACTATAGATGATAGTATAAGACACTCAGTTACTAAACTATCTCATATACATTTTGTCGCAAATGATGAGGCTAAAGCTAGGCTCATTCAATTAGGAGAAGATGAAAATGCTATTTTTATAATAGGTTCGGCTGATATTGATGTAATGCTAAGCGATGATTTACCAACTTTAGAAGATGTTAAAAAATATTATGGTATAGATTTTAAAGATTATGCAATATTTTCATTTCATCCTGTTACAACTGAAGTTAATTCTATGCAATATCAAGTTGAGAATTTAATTCAACTATTAATTAATAGTAATAAAAACTATATTTGTATATATCCGAATAATGATTTGGGTAGTGATATTATTTTAAATGAATTAAAGAAGTTAAAAACTAATTCAAAATTTAAATTATTTCCATCAATTAAATTTGAAAAATTTTTAACACTTTTAAAATATGCTGAATTTATTATAGGAAATAGTTCAGCTGGTATTAGAGAAGCTAGAGTATATGGGACTTATTGTATAAATATAGGTTCAAGGCAAAATTCAAGAGTAAAAGAAAATATAAAATATATAAAAACATTTAAATCAGATGATATGCAATTACTTGATTTTATTAAAACACATAATTTTAATATAAAAAATAAAGATAATTCTTTTAGTAGTGGAAATTGTGCAGGTGAATTTCTTAAAATTTTAAATAATAAAAAGACTTGGAAAATTAATTTGCAAAAAAGGTTCAATGATTTATGAAGGTTTTAGCAATTATTCCGGCAAGAAGTGGTAGTAAAGGTGTAAAAGACAAAAACATTAGATTAGTAAATAAAATTCCTTTAATGGCATATACGATCAGTGCAGCTATTAAATCTGAAATTTTTGATGAAATAATGGTGTCTACTGATAGTATAGAATATGCGAGTATTGCTAAAAAATATGGTGCAAGTGTGCCGTTTTTGCGTAATGAGAAGACAAGTAGCGATACAGCTAAAACTTTAGATTGTGTTTTAGAGGTTTTAGATGAATATAGAAAAATAGGTAAAATATTTAATGTTTTAATAATTTTACAACCAACTTCACCGCTTAGAGATGCCGAAGATATCAGAGGTGCATATGAGACTTTTTTAAAACATAAAAAAAGTGTAGCTAGTGTATGTGAAGGTGATAATGTTGTTTTATTAAGAACTATTAGTGAAGGTATATTGGAAAAAATAGTAGAGCAAAATAGCACAATAAGACGTCAAGATTTTAAGAAAAACTATAAAATTAATGGAGCTATTTATATAAATTATATTAAAGACTTAGATGAGAATACAAGTTTTAATGATAACGAAATAGCTTTTATTATGGAAAAATCTCATTCACTTGATATAGATACTGAGTGGGATTTAAAAATTTTTGAGCATTTGTTGTAAAATATGTTTTGAGCAAATTTTTAGGTATATTCTAAAAGTATTTATATTTTTTAGTTTGTGTGTATTGTAAAACCGAAATAAATATAAGAAATGTAGTTTTTTCATTTTATTTTTATTATATTTTTTTGTGTTGCGTAGTATGTCTGTATATATTTTTACAAATGTTCTATAAAGTCTATAATCAATAAATTGATTATAATTATTTTTTATAAATTTTAAAAGAATTTTAATATCTTTTAGATTCTCATTCATTCTATAGTTTGAATTATCAATTGTTATGCTTGTTTCGTTTTTGTAGTATTTATAAAATGTCGCATTTGTAAAACTAATATATCTTAAATCACTTAATATTATCGCAACTGATAGTATTCCATCATCTAACATACATACTGATTTTATTTGTTGATTTAAAAGCATTGCCCTAGCTTGGAATAAAACGTTTTTTCTAAAAAATTTTGCACAAAGTTGCCAGCTATCTAAATTTGATTTATATGTTTTTGGTTTTAGGATTTGGTTTTTTATAATTTTAAACTTTTTATGATTGTTATATATTGTGCATAGACCACCTATAGCAATATCTATATTTTGAGACATAAGTTTAACCACTTCTTCGCAAGCATTTAATTCTAATTCATCATCAGGATCCAAGAATGTTACAATATCACCAGTAGAATATTTTATTCCCTCTAGTTTTGCGTAGAGTGTTTTTAAATTTGAATGATTTTGTATAATTTTTATTCTATTATCTTTTTTCTGTATGTTTTTTGCGATTTTAATGCTGTTATCCCCCCCCCCCATCATCAATTACCAAAATTTCAATATTTTTATATGTTTGATTTAGGCAACTATTTAGTGCACGAAGTATATATTTTTCTTTATTGTATGTTGCCATAATTATTGATATTTTCATTTTTTCCTTACATTAACGTATATTTGCTACGAAAAGCTTTTCTATTTTGTTTTGAGTAAATAAACAACGTGATAAACCTAACAAAAATTTTAGGCAATTTAATGCTTGTCTTATATTCTATAAAGGTATCTAAAAACTCTTCATATGCAAGCGATCTTCTTGCATAAGTCCACCAAATTTGCCCCCCCCCATAAATTTGAGAGTGGTTTTGTATAAGACCACCTGTTTTTACATTTTGAAAAGGTTTTGTGCCTACATAATGTATTAAGCTTGGTTTGTCACCTATTTTTGATATATAATCCTTGTCAGGGTTTTGAAAGTAATCTATATTTAGACAATTCCATTTTAGGTCAAGTTGTTTTATAAGTGTTTTATTTTCTAGAGCTATTAGGTTAAGCATTATTTCATCGTTTATTGTTTTACATTCTTTGTATTTTTCATTTACATCTAACGCTAGTTTTGACAGGTTCATATTTCTACATTTATCTATATTAAAAATCATTACTCCAGCATTAAACCATGAATTTATTTGAAATGGTGTGATTTTTGATACTCTTTTCATATAACATGAATATTTGTTATCTACGCAAGCAGCAAATAAATAATTATCATCGCATTTTTTATATAACTTGCTTATATCATCTAGCACTACTGTATCAGCATCTAAATATATAATATGTTGAAAATTAGTAAATATATCACTTATAAATAATCTATAATAAGTGCTTAAACTAGAATCGCCACAGTACTCATTACAATCTTTAAGTTTTTCTTTTAAATTATTATCTAATGAAATAAATCTTATTGAAATATTTTCTTTCTCATAAAAAGCTTTTATAGTTCTTTTTTTGATTTCATTTCTACTATCATTTAAAATTAATATGTCGTATTGATTATCGTGATTTAGGTTATCTATAATGCTTTGTAATGATACAATCATTTGATTTAAAAATGTTTCGTTTATTGCAAAACAGATTCCTATTTTATGCTGAAATAAAGGTTTCATTAACAATCCTTTTAAATTGATATTAAAATTTTAAATTATAAATATTATTTATGTGTTATTCAAAAAGCAACAGTTGTTACTTACTAGCAATAATAACACGATTTGATTAAATAAAAGAAGCTTTAAAATTAGATATAAAAGAATAGTTTTTAAGAATTTGAAATATGCTTTCCAATTCTTTTTATATTATTTTAATGTTTTTAGATACTCAATTACAAATTCTTGGCATTTTGTAACTGTTTTTTCATCAAAACTTTATTTTCTAGGTTCCACATTTGATATTATTCTAATCCCTATAAAATGTATATCAAAAGCCTTTGTTACCTGAGCGACTGTTACACTTTTCATTTATTCAGTACTTGAGCCATAAGTTTATATAACCCATTCAATCATTTTTTGTTTCTTTTTATATGCATCCGCTGTTGCAATCACACTTTTAATTGTCTTATAATTAGTAGTTTTTGCAAATTCATAAGCTTGTTCTAACAAATTTTCATCACTTGTAAAATAACTTGCTTCTACTTACTTTGCTGTATTGTCTTGTCAAGGCTCTTTATCATAAGTAATAGATTTTTGTGTTGTTGCTGGAACTAATAGGGTAATAGAGATTTCATAGGGATTTTTCCACAAGGATTATAGTATGAACCAACTTTATATATTTTACTAGCTAATACAATATCTCCTACTTTTAAACCTAAATCATGAGCTCCTGCTGTTCCTTGATTTATTATGATAGTAGGTTTATATTTTAATATTCCTATACTAGTTGTAGCTGCAGCATTAGTCATACCAACTAATGTTCTTGATATAACAACATCTTTTCCGTTGATTGTTCCTGAGTAGAATAGATAAGAACCAATTCTTTCTTCTTACTTATTTTCTAAAACATTGATTAAAACATCAGTCTCTTCTGGAAGAGCACCTTGAATAAGAACTTTCGCAAATATAATTTGCGTTAAACAAATTATGAAAAATAATTTTTCATAGCTTCTCCTTGTGTGAAATTTTAAACTTAAGCTCTTAGGCTTAAAAAATCACACAAAGAAAACGAATTGCGAGTATATATTAATAAACTTAAAGTATTCTAAAGAAAAGGTAAAAATATGAAAAATATAAAATCAGCAATTTATACAAACGAACTAAATATAATAAATATTGAAGCAATGATGTCAAAGGGCTTACCTGCTTTTAATATCGTAGGATTAGCAAGCACTAGTATCAAAGAAAGCGTAGATAGGATAAAATCAGCTTTTGCTAATCTTGATGATTTTACAATGCCTTGCAAAAAAATCGTAATAAATCTAAGCCCATCAGATATTCCTAAAAATGGTAGTTATTTTGATTTAGCAATTGCACTTTTAGTATATTTTTATGAAAAAGATTTAGATAATGATTATTATGTATTCGGAGAGCTTGGGTTAAATGGAGATATTAAAAGCACTTCGGGGCTTTTTTCTATTTTATTATTTTTAGCTAGATTTAAGCCAAATTCTAAGGTGTTAGTGCCTAAAGAATTAGCAAGTGAAGTTAGTTTGATTTATAATTTGCAGTGTTATGCTGTCGGGAATTTACTTGAAGCTTTTGAGTTTTTTACTAGCGAAGATAAGGAAAAATTTAGAATAAACTATAATGAAAATATTTTTAATTCTTTAATAAAAATCAATAATAAAAGTTATATAAAAAATACAAATTACCCACTAGATTTTATAGATATTAGGGGTCAAGAACAAGTAAAATTAGCTTGTAAAATAGCATCTTTAGGAATGCACAATATTATGCTAGAAGGCTCACCTGGAAGTGGTAAAAGTATGTGCGCTAAAAGGCTAGTTTATATAATGCCACCACTTAGCGTTGATGAGATTTTAGAAAATAATGCTTATAGGAGTTTAAATGGCGAGAAGCTTGATTTTTCGTCTATTAGAAGTTTTAGAAGTCCGCATAGAAGCTCAACTATTAGCTCAATTTTAGGTGGTGGGACTAAAAATGCTAGGATAGGCGAAATTGCTTTGGCAAATAATGGGGTTTTGTTTTTTGATGAATTTACTTATTTTAATAAGCAAATTATAGAAAGCCTAAGAGAGCCTTTAGAAGATAATTTAATCAATATCTCAAGGGTTAATTCAAAAATATCTTATAAAACTAAATTCTTATTCATATCAGCCTTAAATCCTTGCCCTTGTGGAAATCTCTTTAAAAAAGAGCAAAATTGCAAATGCCTTGAGCGTGATATTATAAGGTATAAAAGTAAGATTTCAGAGCCGATTTATGATAGGATTGATTTATATGTGGCAGTTGATGAGGTTGATATGAACGCAAAAGCAAGTGTTAGTAGCAAGGATTTAGCTGATGAGATTTTAAAGGCTTTTATCTTTCAAAAAGAGATAAGAAAGCAAGATGAGTTTAATGGTAAATTAAGCGATGAAGATATTAAAAAATACTGCATTTTAGAAGATAGTGCAAGAGATATTTTTAACAAAGCTATTAATAATTATCATTTAAGTGCTAGGGCTGCTAATAAGGTTTTAAAGGTTGCTAGGTCTTTGGCTGATTTTGAAGAGAGATTAAAAATAAACGAAAAAGATATAAAAATAGCTTTATCTTTTAGATATAGAGCAAAACATTAGATTTTGATTTTAAATTCTTTAGTTTTAAAGAATTTAAAATTAGTAGTTAAAGTTAAATCAATAATCTAACAATTGATTATCACATACAATACTTTTCATACCTTTTAAAGCAGAGAATAAATTAATTTTTCTTTTTGTTATATAAATTATATTTTTCTAAATCAAGATTTTCTTTAGATATAACTTCGTTAAAATCTCTTTCAAGTTCTTGAATTAATTTTTAGCTTTTTGTATTGCTGATACTAAGTTTTGATAAGAATAATTTGTTTCATCTTTTTTTATTAATTCACAATAATCGTCCAAAAGATATAACAAGCTTTGAAATTATTTATGATTTCGTGCTTTTTGGCAAATTTTTGTCCCATATTTTTAGTATTTTTAGCTCATTATTTTGCTTAAAAATTTTTGTGATTCTAAAATAATAAATAATTAAATTCCTTAAAAATTGGTTTTAATAATTTTATTTTTAAGCTTTTATTAAGAGTGGGGGGGGGTATTATTATATTTTTAAAATTATTTTAGGAGATATTATGAAAAAATTAGTTTTTTCGTTAATTTGCGTAAATGCTTTTGCAAGCAATTTTGTTGGTTTGGATATTTATGGAACTAGTTTGGTTGAAGAAAATGGAGTTAGTTTAGAAGATAATTTTGTTGGTAGAGCTGATTTGTACGCAAATAGATTTTACACAAATGAAGAAAATCATTTTGTATATGATATTAGATTTACTCATGCTGAAATTAATAGTGATTTTGTAAATTCATATAATGTTAAAGGTAAAATCAAAGATAGCTTTAATAGTTTTTCAGCACTTGGTGGTTATGGAATTTTAGTTGGTAATGATATGTCTTTATCGTTGTTAGGCGGTCTAGGTTATGCTAGTAGAAGTTTTGAAACTAAGTTTTATAATATTGATACAAATGATATTAATGTTAGTGCAAATTCAATGTTTTTAAAGACTGGTGTTGCTGCTAGAAAGCAATTTGAGAATAATTTTACAATGAGTGGCGGTGTGTATCTTAAATATTATTTTGACACTATAAAAGAAAAAGATTTGAATGCAGAATTTGATATATCTTTAGGCTATACATTTGCGAATAATATTTATGCAGGAGTAAGATTTGGTTATGTTAATGATATTAGCAAAGGCGGTAGCATAGGACTTGCATTAAGCTATAAATTTTAAAATTTACTCAAGCCTTTAAAGGTTTGAGTAAAAATATTTTAATAACCAATTAGCTCTACATAAACTTGCTCTTTATCATCTGTGTAATAAGTTTTATATTTTATTGTAGTTTCGTTTTCTCCACCATTCACAACTATGCCTTTTATCTTGCCATCTGTTATTTTACTGCTTAATTCATTTGGCATAGTTGGATAAACAAATTTCAAATTAGCATTACAATATCTTGCTCTATCATCTTCGTTTTTTAGTGTTACAAAGCTAGAAAAATCCATCTTAACATTAGTGCTTACATATTTTATTATTTGATTCAATAAATCAATTACGGGTTTATAAGCATTTGCTGCGTAGCTTTCGGCAAAATTACCATTATATGAATAATCATAATCTTTAAACTCTCGCACTTTAATTATCGTATTTTCTACTTCATCTTGAAATGCTTTAATAACGCCATATTTAAATATTACTTCAGGAGCATTTTCTCTTATAAGCTCTTCTAGGGCTTCAAGTGCTACTTCATCATTGCATTTTGGTGTATTATCAAAAAAAGAAAAATTAAAAGCACTTAAATATGTGCTTAAAAATAAACTAATTATTATTTTTTTCATTGTTACTCCTATTATCTTCAAATATTTTTGCAATAGCTTGAGAGATATTTTCATTATTTGGGTTATTGTCTAATATAAATAATTTTAAAAACTCAACGCCAAAATGCGATGGGAAAATAAAATAACAATCATTGTGAAAATTATCCTTAGGAAAATAATTTGTCCTTATCCCTATTGATAATTCACCCTTATTTGTCTGTGCTTCACCGACTACTACTTCAAAATATTTATCTTTATAAATTAGTTTGAAAGGATAGTTTTTACTATCAATAAAAGGCTTTTTAATTTCGTTGTTTAAATTATTCATTTATTCATCCTTATTTTAAATATTTTTTATTATCAACTTCTTCGTATTCATCATACTCATCTTCATCATAGTATTCTTCATCATACTCTTCTTCTTCAACCATATTATTAGGATCATAAATAAATACTCTATATTCAATAATGTTGTACATAATAGTTAGTAAGATTGTTGATTTTATAAGACTATCTTTACTATAATCCCTACATCTTTTATGGTATTCATAAGTAGTTTCATCATCAGACCTTCTAGGTTTACAAAAGAATGAATGTATATAGAATAAGGTAACTATACCTAATATTATTTTAGTAATAAATGATACTGCAATTCGAAATATACCATTATTGGTTCTAATTGAACATAATAGGTTGTAAAATAGACTTAGCATTAATGCAAATAAACAAGATATTATAGGAAAGATTCCTATTTTATTATCCAAATGCAATAATGCTAATAACATTAAAATAAATATTATTATGTAATTTAATAAACTGCACATAGCATCACAATAATCTCTATATACTGTAATATTAGTTTTATGAAATAATTTACAAATTACAGTTACTAATGTTGTTATTAATGCTGCTACTAAACATCCAAATATAAATTCAGGTAAATATTCAAATACTATTGAATTTTTAGGTTCATTATGATTATAATTAGGCACTTCTTGAGTAGTTTTATAATCATTGTTGTAATTATTAGTAGGTGTTATATTGGGCATTTGCGTAGTAGCTATATTGTCATTATTTAGTTTAATATTCTTATCAATAACACTTGCTAATTCTAACCCTGATTCATTATTGAATAATTCATAATTATATTGCGAATTTTTAGGTATTAGTTTTATAATTTTAACATTACTATTAATAGCAATATCTTGCAAATTACTATTTAAATTAAAATCGCTTATATTGTCACAAGTGACTGCTAAAGTATCTTTAGGATAACTATTGATGCAGCTTAAAAGTTCAGATTGCAATTGATTATTCATTGGTATTCCTTTATTGAAATTTAAAAATGAGAGAATGTTCTTTCATTAAAAATACAAAGTATCTTAATTTGCATTTCTTGCCTTTACTAAGTCTATGATATTATTAACCTTTTCTAGGTTTTTATTTCTTAAAAATACACCTATGCTAAATAAATCTATAAACCAAAATGCACAAGCTAATAAATAAAATATAAAAGTAATTTGTGGATCAAATCTAATTAAAAGCGTTGCAATATAACTTATTTGATAAATTATAAGAATTAATAATTTTATAATACCTATTTTAAAATGCCCTACCTTAAATCTTGAAACACCGAAAGATCCTAATACGAAATTGTGCAACCAAAAACATACACTAGGACTATCAAGCTCGTCTTTTTCAAGCATTTTAGCAACTTCTTTAAGCTCGGTTTCGCTTAAACTTTCTAGTTTTTTTAATAATTCTTCATTACTCATAATTGGTTTTGAGTAATTTTGATTTGCTGTAAGAGCTTTTTTAAATCCACCTATTTTCTTAGGCAACTTGTCTTGAATTTGAGAGAATAAAATCGTCGCATTCATTTTTAATCCTTTTAAAATAAAATAAAAACGAGATAATACCCCCCCCCATTCTTAATTTATGCTTAAATATATAACAAGTTTTAAATATATGAATTTTAAATTTATATTTTTTAAGTCAAAATTAAGAATGGGGGGGGGGTATAATAAATTATTTTATGAAAGGAGATATTATGAATAACGCTAATGCAAACCATAAAGCAAATCAAGCTAATGCTAATAAAGGCACTTCAGGTCAAAACCCAGCTCACGCAAAAGTTCATGGAAATCGTGGTGCTCAATTAAATCCAAATAATAAAAAATAATTTTGGATTTACTAGCCTAAAAAGGCTAGTGTATAAAATGTAATTTATTTTGAAGATAGAATGCTTATATAAATTTTACTTTTTCGTTAAACGAAAATCTCATTTTTTTATGTTTTGGTTGTCCGTTTGCTCTATAACCAAAAGTTAAAACCAAAGCGCAAAATTCATCTTTTGGTAAAAATTCTTCATTAATCGGTGCTTCGTCGTATCCACCGATAATGCAAGAATCAACGCCTAAAGTATGAGCGCAATTTACCATATTTGTAGCTGCTATATAACATTGTAAAGCTCCATATTCGTGAGCGTTTCTAGTTTCTAAACGCTTTAGATAAGGCGAATATAATTCATAAACTTTATCAAAATCTTCTCTTCTTTTAAGCGCATTTTGAACTACGCCACCCTTTGGGTCAAAATTATTTTTTGCAGCTACAATTACAGCAAAAGCACAAGTTTCAAATTGTCTTTTAGAATTACAAAATTGTTTTAATTTTTCAATGTTTTCAGGATTTTGTAAAACATAAAAAGTCCAAGGCTCAAGTCCTAATGAGCTAGGGCTTAAAACTCCAGCTTCTAAAATAGCATTGATTTTTGCTTGAGAAACTTTTTCGTTATTAAATTCCTTACAAGCAAAACGAGTTTTTAATAAGTGCAAATAATTCATTCTTCGTCCTTTCTAGCTTTTTTTTGAGCTAATATATTTTCTTTATTATCTTCTATTAATAATCTATTTCTTTCTATTAGCTTCATTGCTTCGTTTAATTTATCATCAATTACTGATATTTTTTGTTTTAATAGATTTATTCTTGCGTTGAAATATTGCGTAATTAAAAATGCTATCAGTAAAAATACGATTAGTATAACTAGTAAATACAAGCTTCCCATTTTAATCCTTTATATCAATATAAAATATTGTTTTATTTTCTATATTTTCTATATTTATTACAGAAAAATTAGCATAAATCATATTAGATAATTCTTTAATATTAGTAATATTATTTTGTGCTAATAGCCTTAAAACCCTGCCACGATAGACTTTTGAACTATGAGATAATTGCTTATTATTTTTCATAAAAATAAAAGTTGCGTGTGGAATTTGAATTTGATAATAGTCTTTATAAATATCAGCTCTAAGGTCAATTGCAAATTCTTTTATTATTTCATTTAGATTATTTGTTGTATCTTTTAAATATTCTTTAGCTTGGTTGATTTTGTTTAATTTCACCCCTTGTTTGAGTTTATAAAATGGTATCTCATCATTTGCAAGAATAGGTCCAAAAAGGTTGGAAAATATAATTACATTATCATCAATATATGTTTTTTCTTCATTACTTAAACTATTGTAATCTAATTCTTTATAGCTAACTCCTTGATATAAAATTATTGCTTTATATAATTTATTAGAGAAATTATTTAATATATTTTGGGTATTTTTAACACCAAAAATTAATTCTAAATTATCAAAATGATTTATATATTCCTTTATATATGATTTTCTAAATTGAGATTTTATTGAGAGATTGTCTAAATTTAAATTAGTAAAAAATATCTTTAATTCATCTATATTATAAGCATTTAAGCTATTTATTTTTTCTTCACTTGGTGAAAATAAAATTTTCATATTGCTCCTTTTTTTAAAAAAATTATAACTTACTCTTGACAAATGAAAAATTTTTACATATAATGCCGTCTTTCATTTTTGATTTATGCTGGTTTAGCTCAGTTGGTAGAGCAGCTGCCTTGTAAGCAGCAGGTCGGGGGTTCAAGTCCCTTAACCAGCTCCATTTTATTTTTAGCAGTGTTTGACCAGAACAAAAAAGGCTTTATTTTTATAAATAAAGGTGAGTTACTCAAGTGGCCAACGAGGGCAGACTGTAAATCTGCTGGCTTTGCCTTCCGTGGTTCGAATCCACGACTCACCACCATTATAGATGCGGGAATAGCTCAGTTGGCTAGAGCATCAGCCTTCCAAGCTGAGGGTCGCGAGTTCGAGTCTCGTTTCCCGCTCCAACTTTTTTGCAAGAACTGGGAGCTGTAATTTTTATCGCTTCACAAGTTTTTCCAAAAATAGTTTAAGTTTTAGTGTATTTGTTGTCTAAAGTTATAATTTTTCTGAGCGCTCGTATGGCTCAGAGGTAGAGCACTCCCTTGGTAAGGGAGAGGTCGTGGGTTCAAGTCCCACTATGAGCTCCATTTATTCAAAAAGGTAATAATTTTAGACTAGTAATTAATTTTATTAATACGGAGGAAGTATTATGGCAAAGGAAAAATTCTCACGTAATAAACCACACGTGAATATCGGAACAATTGGTCACGTTGACCACGGTAAAACTACTTTAACTGCTGCTATTTCAGCTGTTTTATCAAGAAGAGGTCTTGCAGAGCTTAAAGATTATGATAATATTGATAATGCTCCAGAAGAAAAAGAAAGAGGTATTACAATTGCTACTTCTCATATTGAGTATGAGACTGAAAATCGTCACTACGCTCACGTAGACTGCCCAGGCCACGCAGACTATGTTAAAAACATGATTACAGGTGCTGCACAAATGGATGGCGCTATTCTTGTTGTTTCAGCAGCAGACGGCCCAATGCCACAAACTAGAGAGCACATTCTATTATCACGCCAAGTTGGTGTTCCATATATCGTAGTATTTATGAACAAAGCTGATATGGTTGATGATGCTGAATTATTAGAGCTAGTTGAAATGGAAATTAGAGAATTATTAAGTTCATATGATTTCCCAGGCGATGACACTCCAATCGTATCTGGTTCAGCTTTACAGGCTTTAGAAGAAGCAAAAGCTGGTAAAGATGGCGAATGGTCAGCTAAAATTTTAGAGTTAATGGCTCAAGTAGATAGCTATATCCCAACTCCAGTTCGTGATACTGACAAAGATTTCTTAATGCCAATTGAAGACGTATTCTCAATTTCAGGTCGTGGTACAGTTGTAACAGGACGTATTGAAAAAGGTATCGTTAAAGTTGGAGATACTATTGAAATCGTTGGTATTAGAGATACTCAAACAACAACAGTTACTGGTGTTGAAATGTTTAGAAAAGAAATGGAGCAAGGTGAAGCTGGTGATAACGTAGGTGTATTACTACGCGGAACAAAAAAAGAAGATGTTATTCGTGGTATGGTTCTTGCTAAACCAAAAACTATTACTCCACATACAGACTTTGAAGCTGAAGTTTATATCTTAACTAAAGAAGAAGGTGGTAGACATACTCCATTCTTTAATAACTATAGACCACAGTTCTATGTAAGAACAACTGACGTTACAGGTTCTATTCAGTTAGCAGAAGGCACAGAAATGGTTATGCCTGGTGATAACGTAAGAATTACTGTATCATTAATTCAACCAGTTGCACTTGAAGAAGGTACTCGTTTTGCTATCCGTGAAG
This sequence comes from Campylobacter sp. RM12647, assembly GCF_020138135.1. Classification (NCBI taxonomy): domain Bacteria; kingdom Pseudomonadati; phylum Campylobacterota; class Epsilonproteobacteria; order Campylobacterales; family Campylobacteraceae; genus Campylobacter; species Campylobacter sp. RM12647. The sequence goes on from NZ_JACGAS010000015.1 coordinate 21,833, forward strand.
GTGGTAGAACAGTTGGTTCAGGTGTTGTATCAAAAATTATTAAGTAATTTAAATGAGTAGGTTTTTATACCTACTCTAAAAACTAAAAGGAAATGTTATGAGAATTAAAATTGGTTTAAAATGCGAAGAAACAGGCGATATTAATTATAGTACGTTTAAAAATTCAAAGAATACTACTGAAAAGTTAGAACTTAAAAAGTATTGCCCAAGATTAAGAAAACATACAGTTCATAAAGAAGTTAAGTTAAAAAGCTAATTTTAGGGCAATAGCTCCAACGGTAGAGCGCCGGATTCCAAATCCGATGGTTGGGGGTTCGAATCCCTCTTGCCCTGCCAATTAAAGGTTTTAAAATGGAAAAATTAATAAATTATTTTAAGTTATCAAAAGCTGAGTTAGCAAAAGTATTTTTTCCAACTAAAGGACAAGTAAAAAATGCTTTTATTACGGTAGTTGTTGTAGTTACCGTTATTTCTTTATTTTTAGCTTTTGTTGATTTTATTATGTCTTTTTCATTAAAGAGTATTTTATAAGGGCGCGAGATGAATTTTAAATGGTATGCAATTCAGACTTACGCAGGTAGCGAAATGGCTGTAAAAAGAGCTATTGAGAAATTATGTTATGAAAATGGAATTTCTGATAGATTAAAAGAAGTTTTAGTTCCTACAGAAGATGTTATTGAAACAGGTAAGAATGGAAAACAGAAAATTACAGCAAAATGTTTATATTCTAGCTATGTTTTTGCAAACATTGATTTAGATATAGAGTTATGGCATAAAATTCAAAAATTGCCTAAAGTTGGAAGATTTATTGGAGAATCTAAAAAACCTACTCCTTTAAGTGAGAAGGATGTTAATTTGATTTTAGAAAAAGCTAATAATAAAAAAGCTCCAAGACCTAAAATTTTCTTTGAAAATGGAGAAAGCGTTAGGATTACTGAAGGCTCATTTGCGAATTTTACAGGTATTGTAGAAGAATACGATATGGTTAGGGGTACTTTAAAACTTAATGTTTCAATTTTTGGAAGAAGTACGCCAGTTGAAATACTATATTCACAAGTAGAAAAAATTATTTAATAAATTAAGGAGTCATTATGGCTAAAAAAGTTGTTGGGGAAATTAAATTACAAATAGCTGCAACAAAGGCAAATCCATCACCACCAGTAGGACCTGCTTTAGGACAACAAGGTGTTAATATTATGGAATTTTGTAAGGCTTTCAATGAGCGTACAAAAGATATGGCGGGATATAATATTCCAGTAGTTATAACAGTATATGCTGATAAAAGTTTTACATTTATAACAAAACAACCACCTGCTACAGATTTAATTAAAAAAGCTGCAGGTATTTCAAAAGGAACTGATAATCCTTTAAAAAATAAAGTAGGTAAGCTAACAAAAGCTCAAATACTTGAAATTGTTGATAGAAAAATTGCTGACTTAAATACAAAAGATCGTGAGCAAGCTGCTAAGATTATTGCAGGTTCTGCTAGATCAATGGGTGTTGAAGTAGTAGATTAATAAGAACCTAACCGCCGGGTTAAGGCGGAAGCACTTTAAAAAATGCGGAGAAAAATATGGCAAAAAAAGCAAAAAGAATTCAAGAATTATTAAAAAAAGTTGATTTAACAAAAGAATATTCACTAAATGATGGTATTAAAGTTATTAAAACTTTATCATCAGCTAAATTTGATGAAACCGTTGAAATAGCAATGAAATTAAATGTTGATCCAAGACATGCTGATCAAATGGTAAGAGGTTCAGTAGTATTACCAGAAGGAACTGGCAAAAAGGTTCGTGTAGCTGTAATTGCAAAAGATATTAAAGCTGATGAAGCAAAAGCAGCAGGAGCTGATATTGTTGGTGATGATGATTTAGTAGAAGAAATTCAAAAAGGTAATATTAATTTTGATGTATTAATAGCAACTCCAAATTTAATGGGGCTAGTTGGTAAAGTTGGCCGTATTTTAGGACCTAAGGGTTTAATGCCAAATCCTAAAACAGGAACAGTTACTATGGATGTAGCTCAAGCTGTTAAAAATGCTAAATCAGGACAAGTTAATTTTCGTGTAGATAAACAAGGAAATATTCATGCTGGTTTAGGTAAAGTTAGTTTTTCTGAAGAAAAATTATTAAATAACGTTAGTGCTTTTGTAAAAGCAATTAATAAACACAAACCTGCAACTGCAAAAGGTAGATATATTAAGAGTGCAACTCTATCTTTAACAATGAGTCCAGGTTTAAAACTTGAAACTCAAGAATTATTAGATTTAAAATAATTTTTTCTATGAATAGCTATTTTTTAAACTTTTTATGTTAAAAATATAGCTATTCTTTTTCAAATTTTTATTTTAGTTTTTTTGCGTAAAGAATTTAAATAAAAATTTGATTTGTGACAGCCGAGGTTTATTACTTAATTGACTTTTGTCTCTCTGCTTAAATCATAAATCGGAAAGGAGAAACGATGACAAGAAACCAAAAAGAAGAACTAATAGCTAGACTTTCTGATGAATTTACAACAAACAATGCTGTTGTTGTTTGTAATTATAAAGGTATTATTACTAAGCAATTAGAAGTATTACGTGATTCTGCAAGAGTTGCTAATGTTAAAGTAGAAGTTATTAAAAATACTTTAGCTAGTATTGCTTTAGAAAAATCAGGCAAAAATGGTTTAACACTTAAAGATACAAATATTTATCTTTGGGGAGAAGACGCGTTAGCAGTTACAAAAGTAGCAGCTAAATTTGCTGAAAAAAATAATGCGTTTGAAGTTAAGTTTGGTCACATAGATGGTGAAGTTGCAGATGCTAATAAAATTACTGCATTATCTAAAATGCCATCTCGTGAAGAGTTACTTGCTATGTTATTGCAAGTTTGGAATGCGCCGATTCAAAATTTCACAATCGGTTTAAATGCACTTAAAGAAAAAAAAGAACAAGAATAATTTTATAAAGGATAAAAAATGGCAATTACAAAACAAGATGTATTAGAATATATCTCAAATCTAAGTGTTTTAGAACTATCTGAATTAGTTAAAGAATTTGAAGAAAAATTTGGTGTTAGTGCAGCTCCTGTAATGGTTGCTGGTGCTGTAGGTGGTGCTGCAGCTGCTGCTGAAGAAGAAAAAACAGAATTTAACGTTGTGTTAGTAGATTCAGGTGCTAACAAAATTAATGTTATTAAAGTAGTACGTGCATTAACAGGATTAGGCTTAAAAGAAGCTAAAGATGCTGTTGAAGGTACTCCATCAACATTAAAAGAAGGTGTTAGCAAAGCAGATGCTGAAGAAGCTAAAAAACAACTTGAAGAAGCTGGCGCTAAGGTTGAACTTAAATAATTTATTTAGCCCTATTTTTAGGGCTATTTTTGTATTGTGTTGTTTTTACAACAAAACTATTCTTTCAAAACTTACCAAGAGGTACATATATGTTAAATAGCTTACATTCAGGAAACAGATTAAGGGTGGATTTTTCAAACGTTCCACAGCAAATTGAGATTCCAAATCTATTACAATTACAGCAAAAAAGCTTTGATTATTTTTTAAATATTGGTAATGAAGACAGGGAAAGTGGTATAGAAAAAGTTTTTAAATCTTTTTTTCCTGTTAGTGATTCTCAAAATAGATTAAGTTTAGATTACGTATCTTGTGAATTTGTAAAGCCTAAATACACAGTAAGAGAGTGTATGGAAAGAGGTCTTACTTATGCAGCTAACTTGCGTGCAAAAATTCGCTTGACGTTATATGATAGAGATGAAAAAACTGGTGAAAAAATTGGAATTAAAGATATAAAAGAACAAGATATTACTATTCGTGATATACCTTTAATGACAGATAGAGTTTCTTTCGTTATCAATGGGGTTGAAAGAGTAGTTGTAAATCAGCTTCATAGAAGTCCAGGTGTTATTTTTAAAGAAAGCGAAGAAGGTAATAAATTACTTTATTCTAGCCAAATTATACCTGATAGAGGAGCTTGGATTTATTTTGAATTTGATTCAAAAAATATTTTATATGCAAGAATTAATAAAAGAAGAAAATTCCAAGCAACACTTTTATTAAGAGTATTAGGATATAGCAAAGAAGATATTATTCAATTATTTTATCCAATTCAAACAATAACACTAAAAAAACATAAATTCTATACAAAATTTGATATTAATGCTATAGGCGATAGAGTTGAATTTGATTTAATTAATGAAAAAGGTGAAGTTGTTCACGAAGCAGGTAAGAAATTAACTAAAAGAAAAATTAAAGAGCTTGAAGAATCAGGTTTAAAATTAATAGAATATCCTGTTGATATTTTAGCTAATCGTCAATTAGCAGAGCCTGTATATGATAAAAATACTGGGGAATTATTATTTGATACTCTTACAATGCTTGATGAAGATAAGCTAATTGCTTTAGTTCATAATGGTAGTGATTTTAAAATAGCTAATGATGTTGGTTCAGGAATTGATGATTCAATGTTAAAAACTCTTCAAAATGATTTAGATATGTTTAAATCATTTAAGCGTTCAGAAAATTATGAAAATGAAGAAGAATTTGCAATAGCTAAAATATTTAGAGTATTAAGACCAGGTGATCCTGTTGTTTTAGAAGCAGCAAAAACTTATATTTTAGATATGTTATTTAACCCTGAAAGATACGATATAACAAGAGTTGGTCGTATGAAAATGAACCATAAATTAGGACTTGATGTTCCTGAATATGTAACCGTTTTAACTAGAGAAGATATAGTAAAAACTATTCAATATCTTTACAGAATTAAATCAGGTCGTGGATATTTAGATGATAGAGACCATTTAGGAAATAGAAGAATTAGAGCTATTGGTGAGTTATTAACTAATGAATTACACATAGGTTTTGCGAAAATTCAAAAAGGTATTAAAGATAAATTAAGCTCAATTACTACTCCTATTGAAGAATTAATGCCAAGTGATTTAGTGAATTCAAAAATGATTACTTCTACACTACTTGATTTCTTTACGGGCGGTCAATTATCACAATTTATGGATCAAACAAATCCACTTAGTGAAGTTACACATAAAAGAAGATTATCGGCTTTAGGTGAGGGTGGTTTAGTAAAAGAAAGAGCAAGTTTTGAAGCTCGTGATGTTCACACAACTCATTATGGAAGAATTTGTCCTGTTGAAACTCCAGAAGGTCAAAATATCGGTCTTATTAACTCGCTTTCAACTTATGCAAAAGTTAATGATTTAGGTTTTGTTGAAGCTCCTTATAGAAAAGTTGTAGATGGTAAAATAAGCGATGAAATCGTGTATTTAACAGCTACTCAAGAAGAAGGAATTTGTATTGCACCAGCTTCTACGAAAGTAGATGAAAATGGAAATATTGTTGATGATTTAATTGAAGCTAGAATAGATGGAGAAACGATACTAGCAAAACGCGAAGATGTAGGACTTATTGACCTTACTTCAGGGGCTATCGTTGGGCTTGCAGCTTCGTTAATTCCTTTCCTAGAACACAATGACGCAAACCGTGCACTAATGGGTTCAAACATGCAGCGTCAAGCAGTTCCATTGCTTACTGCTACTGCTCCAATAGTTGGAACAGGTATGGAAAGAGTAGTAGCAAGAGATGCGTGGGAAGCAATCAAAGCTAAGCGTTCAGGTAAAGTAGAAAAAGTTGATAGCAATAATATATTTATATTAGGCGAAGATGATAATGGTTTATATATAGACCATTACAAACTAGAAAAGAACTTAAGAACAAACCAAAATACAACATTTTCTCAAAAACCAATTGTAAGAAAAGGCGATATAGTAAAAGTAGGACAAGTAATTGCAGATGGTCCTTCTATGGATCAAGGAGAGCTTGCTATTGGTAAAAATGCTTTAATTGCATTTATGCCTTGGAATGGTTACAACTACGAAGATGCTATTGTAATGAGCGAAAAAATGATTCGTGAAGACGCATTTACTAGTGTTCATGTTTATGAAAAAGAAATAGAAGCTCGTGAATTAAAAGATGGCGTTGAAGAAATTACTCGTGATATTCCGAATGTAAAAGATGAAGATATAGCACATTTAGATGAAAGCGGTATTGTAAGAATCGGAACGCATGTAAAACCTGGTATGATTTTAGTAGGTAAAGTTTCTCCTAAAGGTGAAGTAAAACCAACTCCTGAAGAGAGATTATTAAGAGCGATTTTCGGAGAAAAAGCAGGTCATGTAGTTAATAAATCTTTATACGCAGGTGCTAGTGTTGAAGGCGTTGTAATTGATGTAAAAGTATTTACAAAAAAAGGTCATGAAAAAGATGCTCGTGCAAAAGCAGCTCAAGACGCTGAACGCTTAGTATTAGAAAAAGACTATCATGATAGATTATTAATGATGGATAGAGAAGAAAATCTAAAGATTGCTAAATTATTAAAAGAAACTCCTTTAGAAAAAGCTGAAACTATAGGCGGAACATCTTATAAAAAAGGTGAAATCGTAAAAGAAGATGATTTATCTAATTTAAATCGTTTTGCTATTGGAAGTATTATTAAAGCTTATCCTAAAGATGTGCAAGCTTATTATGAGAATTTAAAAAATCATTTCCAAAATGAGAAAAAAGCTCTAAAACAAGAGCATGATGAAAAATTAGAAATATTAGAAAAAGATGATATTTTACAAAATGGTATAGTAAAACTTGTAAAAGTTTATATAGCAACTAAGCGTAAGTTAAAAGTTGGGGATAAAATGGCAGGTCGTCACGGAAATAAAGGTATAGTTTCTTGCATAGTTCCTGAAGTTGATATGCCTTATTTACCTGATGGAAGACCTGTTGATATTGTTTTAAATCCACTAGGTGTTCCAAGCCGTATGAATATAGGTCAAATTCTAGAAAGCCATTTAGGTTTAGTAGGACTTAGACTAGGAGAACAAATTCAAGAAATATTTGATGCAAAAAGAGCTGATTTTATTAAAGAATTACGCCAAAAAATGATTGATATTTGCGATATTTCAAGATTAATGGACGCTAAAGTTTATCTTAAAGATATGAGTGATGATGAGTTTATTCGCCACGCAAGAGATTGGAGTAAGGGCGTTAAATTTGGAGCTCCTGTTTTTGAAGGTGTAACTGCAGAAGAATTTAAAAAACTATTTGCAATGGCTAGAATAGATATGGATGGCAAAAGTGAGCTATACGATGGTCGCACAGGCGAAAAGATGAAAGAGCGTGTAAATGTGGGCGTTATGTATATGCTTAAACTTCACCACTTAGTAGATGAGAAAGTTCACGCAAGAAGTACAGGTCCATATAGTCTTGTTACACAACAACCTGTTGGTGGTAAAGCATTATTCGGAGGTCAAAGATTTGGAGAGATGGAGGTTTGGGCATTAGAAGCTTATGGTGCAGCACATACCTTAAGAGAAATGCTAACTATTAAATCTGATGATATTGATGGAAGATTTGCAGCGTATAAAGCACTTGCAAAAGGAGAAAATGTAACTTCAGCAGGAATTCCTGAGACATTTTTTGTTCTTACAAACGAGCTAAAATCTTTAGCTTTAGATGTTGAGATTTATAAAGAGGATAATGATGATGAATAAGAAATATAAAAAAATCCAACTTAACGAAGAAGAAAAACCAAGTCAATTTGATGCCATAGGGTTTAAAATAGCTAGCCCTGAGGCTATTCGTTCATGGTCATTTGGTGAAGTAAAAAAACCAGAAACTATAAACTATCGCACACTTAAGCCTGAAAGAGACGGCTTATTTTGTGCTAAGATTTTTGGGCCAATTAGAGATTATGAGTGCCTTTGTGGAAAATATAAAAAAATGCGTTTTAAAGGCGTTAAATGTGAAAAATGTGGAGTTGAAGTAACTACAAGTAAAGTTCGTCGCACTAGAATGGGTCATATTGAATTAGTTACTCCAGTGGCTCATACTTGGTATTCAAATGCAATACCTGCAAGAATTTCAACACTTTTAGATATTTCTACAAAAGATTTAAGCCGTGTTTTATACTATGAAGCATATATTGTAGAAGCTGTTGGAGATGCGCATACTGCAACTTATGATGATAATAAAAAAGTTACAAAATATAGCGTAATCAGCGAAGAACAATTCCAAGCTTTAAATGAAAGATATGAAGATACTGGCTTTAAAGCTAGAATGGGTGGAGAAGTAATTCATGATTTATTAGCTGAACTTGATTTAGTAGATATGGTAAGAGAATTAAAAGAAGCTTGCGAGCTAGCTCCAAAATCAAAAAAACCTGCAATTATTAAAAAATTAAAAATTGTAGAAAGCTTTTTAGCAAGTTCTCAAAGTGGAGAAGGAAATCGCCCTGAATGGATGATGATTACATGCTTACCTGTTTTACCACCTGATTTACGCCCATTAGTGTCTTTAGATGGTGGAAAATTTGCTGTTTCTGATGTGAATGATTTATATCGTCGTGTAATTAACAGAAACTCTCGTTTAAAAAGATTAATTGAACTTGATGCGCCTGAAATTATTATTAGAAACGAAAAAAGAATGCTTCAAGAAGCTGTTGATTCATTGTTTGATAACGCTAGAAAACAAACAGGAGCAGCTAAAGGTGCAAACAAAAGAACTCTAAAATCACTTACTGAAATCATCAAGGGTAAGCAAGGACGCTTTAGACAAAACCTACTTGGAAAGCGTGTTGACTTTTCAGGTCGTAGCGTAATTGTTGTTGGTCCAAAACTTAGAATGGATCAATGTGGCTTACCTAAACAAATGGCTTTAGAATTATTTAAACCACATTTATTAGCTAAACTTGAAGAAAAAGGTTATGCAACTACGGTTAAACAAGCTCATAAAATGATAGGCGAAAAGACTAACGAAGTATGGGAATGTTTAGAAGAAGTAGTAAAAGATCATCCTGTAATGCTAAACCGTGCACCAACTCTACACAAGCTTTCAATTCAAGCTTTCCATCCAGTGCTAGTTGAAGGTAAAGCTATTCAGTTACACCCTTTAGTTTGTGCTGCATTTAACGCTGACTTTGACGGCGACCAAATGGCTGTGCATGTTCCACTTAGCCAAGAAGCAATAGCAGAATGTAAGATATTAATGCTAAGCTCAATGAATATTTTATTACCTGCAAGTGGTAAAGCTATAACAGTTCCATCACAAGATATGGTTTTAGGTATTTATTATCTATCGCTTGAAAAAACAGATGCAAAAGGTGCTAATAAGATTTGCACTGGTGTTGATGAAGTATTAATGGCTATGCAAACAGGCTCACTTGATATTCATGCTACAATCAAATCAGTTGTAAATGGTAAGAGTATTAAAACTACTGCGGGTCGTTTAATTATCAAATCAATTTTACCTGATTTTGTTCCTGAAGAATTATGGAATAAGGTTTTAAAGAAAAAGGATATCGGAGCATTAGTTGATTATGTTTATAAAAATGGTGGCTTAGAAATTAGTGCAAGTTTCCTTGATAATCTTAAGAATTTAGGTTTTGAATACGCTACAAAAGCTGGTATTTCAATTTCTATTGCTGATATTATTGTTCCTGATGAAAAGAGCGATAATATAGAAAATGCAAAAGCAAAAGTAAGAGAAATCCAAAACTCATTTAACCAAGGTCTAATCACTGCTAGTGAGCGTTACAATAAAATTATTGATATTTGGAAAAATACTAATAATGAATTATCAAAAAATATGATTAATCTAATGAAAAACGATAAAGCAGGATTTAACTCAATTTATATGATGGCTGATTCAGGTGCTAGGGGTTCAACGGCTCAAATTTCACAGCTAGCAGCTATGCGTGGTCTTATGGCTAAACCTGATGGTTCTATTATTGAAACACCAATTACTTCAAACTTTAGAGAAGGGCTAAATGTTCTTGAATACTTTATCTCAACTCACGGAGCTAGAAAAGGTCTTGCCGATACTGCGTTAAAGACCGCAAGTGCAGGACACTTAACAAGAAAGCTAATTGATGTTGCTCAAAATGTGAAAATCACTATGAATGATTGTGGAACTCACGAAGGTATAGAAGTTAGTGAAATTACTGCTGATGGTGTTGTAGTTGAAAACTTACACGATAGAATTATAGGTAGGGTTTTAGCTGATGATGTTATTGATCCAATTAGCAATGAAGTATTATTTAATGAAGGCACATTAATTGATGAAGTAAAAGCAAAAAGCATTGTTCAAAGCAATATCAAATCAGTTACAATTAGAACTCCAATTACTTGTAAAGCTAAAAAAGGAATTTGTGCTAAGTGCTACGGAATTAGCCTTGCTGAAAGTAAGTTAGTTAAAACTGGTGAAGCTGTTGGTATTATTTCAGCTCAATCAATCGGTGAGCCAGGAACTCAGCTAACACTTAGAACTTTCCACAGCGGGGGAACTGCTACAACTGATATGCAAGATAGACAAGTAGAAGTTAAGAAAGAAGGTTTCATAAGATTTTATAATGTTCAAACTTATAAAAATAATGAAGGCAAACAAATTATCGCAAATCGTAGAAATGCAAATATCCTTTTAGTTGAGCCTAAGATTAAAGCTCCATTTGATGGAAGTATTTCATATATTAATGCGCACGATGATATAACTATAGTTGTAAAATCAGGTAAAAAAGAGCAAAAATATATTTTAAGAAAACACGATGTTGCAAAAATCAACGAATTAGCTGGTGTTAGCGGAAACTTATTAGGAAAGCTTTATTTACCTTATAAAGAAGGTGATAAAGTTGTTGAAAATGAAAGTATAGTTGAAGTTATTAAAGAAGACTATAACATTCCAAGACGTATTCCTTACGCATCAGAATTACTAATAGAAGATGGAGCACCAGTAGCTCAAGATATTAGAGCAAATGCGGTTGGTAAATTAAACTATTACATTCAAAAAAGCGATGGTTTAGAAAAAATTGAGCTTAAAAAAGGTCATATAGTTAATGAAAAAGGTTTATTTGTAATTATTTCAGATGGAAATGATAGAGAAGCTATTCGCCATTATGTTCCAAGAAAATCTAAAATAGAATTTGGAAGTAATGAAATAATTAAAAACGCTAATGATTTAATAGTTACAGATGCAAGTAATGAAAGCCATATAATAGCTCAATGGGACCCATATAATAACCCTATAATAGCTGAGAGTGATGGTGTTGTAAGCTTTGTAGATATTGAACCAGGCTTTAGTGTTGAAGAGCAAACTGATGAATTAACAGGAAATAGCTCTTTAGTAGTTAATGAATATTTACCTGCTAGTATGAAACCTGCTATTGTGATTACAAAAGATGATGGAAGCACAATCAGATATCAACTAGAATCAAAAACCGTTATTTATGTAAATAATAATGAAAAGGTAAAAGTAGCTCAAATTTTAGCTAAAACTCCAAAGGCAGCAACTAAGTCTAAGGATATTACGGGTGGTCTTCCAAGAGTTACTGAATTATTTGAAGTAAGAAAGGTTAAAAACCCTGCTACATTAGCTGAGATTGATGGAATTGTAAGACTAGGTCAAGCTAGCCGTATGCGTCAAGTTATTACTATAGAAGGTGCTGATGGCAATTTAGTTGAGCATACAATTGACCGCCATAGCCAAATCCAAGTAAGAGATGGTGAGATGGTTCATGCAGGTGAGCGTTTAACTGATGGAACAATTACAAGTAATGATATTTTAAGAATATTAGGCGAGAAAGCATTGCACCATTATTTAATTAGCGAAATTCAGCAAGTTTATAGCGGACAAGGCGTTGCAATTAGTGATAAACATATAGAAATTATTATTTCGCAAATGTTAAGACAAGTAACCATTATAGATAGTGGAGATACTAAGTTTATAGTAGGTGATGTAGTAAGTAAGCGTAGATTTGCTGAAGAAAACGAAGCTGTTATGAAATTTGGTGGAAGTCCAGCTATTGCAGAACCACGCTTAACGGGTGTTACTCGTGCGTCAGTTAGCAGTGATAGTATTATTTCAGCTGCTTCGTTCCAAGAAACTACTAAGGTATTAACTGAAGCTAGTGTAACTGGTAAAGTAGATTATTTAGAAGACTTAAAAGAAAACGTTGTTTTAGGTAGAATGATACCTGTTGGAACGGGACTTTATTCAAGAGCAAAATTACAAATTCATAAAAACGACTAATTATAAGGGGATATAATCCCCTTATTTATTATTAATATCACAATACATTTTCTAATTACAATATTTAAATAAATATGAATATTTTAAATAGCTATAATTTTTAACTACATTTTTTAGCTTTCAAATCTTGTTTTAAATTCTTTAAAATTAGTAGAATTTAAATAAATGCTTTAGATGTTTTTATTGATATTTTTCATATTATATATTTTAATTTAAAGGTATTTAAAAAATACAATGATTTTAAAATATAAAAATAGTATTATTTTAAAATATTATAAAAAGTGGGGTAAAAATGGCTTTTGAAAATGTAGTAATCACAAAAGAACTTGATGAAAAATATAAATTATCTAAAATCTTTAACATTTACAATAGAAGGTATAAAACTATTCCAGAAAGAAAAAAGTTTTTATTTGATAGTGATAAAGAGTGTTTTTTGCTTGAATGCTATCATTATGAAGATCCAGAGCTTGACCATGCTTATCTTAGCAAGGCTGTGTATATTATGTGGTATCAAAATACCTTTATAGAGCTTGTGATAGATTATAATTTGCACGAGATGATTGGAAACGAGATGTATGATTATATCTATGAGATTTTAGATATAAAAGTGCTTGATTCTACTATTAAAGATAACAAAGAAGGCTTTAATGTAATAGGGTATGATTATATATGTAGAGTTTTAGACATTAAAGATAAATCACCGCTTAGCAAAGATGAAATCTTTAGCGTAGTAAAAGATGCTTTGTTAGCTTGTAAAGGCTATGGAAGAAAAGTATATGTTTTAGATGAGATGACTAAACAAAAGTTAGAACAAACAAAACTATCATTAGATGAGGCAAACGAGATTTTGGATATTGCTGATGATACAGGGTATTTTGATTATATAGCAAAGCATTTAGATTTAAGATATCTTGGAGTTTTTAATAAATACACCGTTTTTTGCGAAGGGGTAAATGATATAAAAGATACAAGAAGTATTGATAAAACTATCGCTTTAAAGTTTTTGGATATTGATACAAATACAAGCTTGAAAAACGCTTTTATAAGGGTTTTTGATATAGACGAGCAAAGCTTGTTAAAAACCTTAAAAAGCGATATGTTTAAGTGTGTTGATATTTATAATATATTTAGCTCTCGCTTAAACAAAGAATTACATGATACAAAAGAATACAAAGCTTATGTGGAATTTGAAATTATGTACGAGACTCTTTTAAAGCGTTTTGCACGAGAGACATCAGGTGCAGTGCGTGTGATAGTAAGCGATAATCCTAGTCATAGTTTTGTTCATGCTACTTGTAAAGAGATTATGAAAAATGAAAATATAACTATGATAAATGATATACCAAAGAAGTTTTATCATGATTGTGCATGGTATTATGAGGATTTGCTTGATGCTTTTAGACGCGAGAAGGAATTTTTCAAAGAACATGTAAAAGAAACAGAACTACTTCTAAAACAATTGTCAATATATAAAAAATACGGCGTGCGTGGTTTTAATATTTTTAGATTTTTTTATAAATACTATGATAAAGCTTTTAGATTTTTTAACAAATACTACAATCCTTTTATGAAAGTTGTTATATTTGGTTTGCAGTTAGCTTGTGTTTATTTTATTATTAGATTAGTTATTGTTTTGCTTAAGATTTTTGGTTTGATTTAGTGTAATAAAGAATGTATTATTACTAAATTAACTTTATTTTAAAGGTAGGATATGAATGAGTTTTTAATATATCTAACATATTTTTTAGATAATTTACATGGTTTAGCTAGTGGAATTATTAGTATTTTAATTCCTATAGATTATGTGCCATTTTTTATTACCTATCCTACGCTTTTTGCCCTTACATTTTTTATAGGAATGAACCTTTATCCTAGATTTATAATAGCTTTATATATTTTATTTTTTTATTTGGTTATAAGAGTTGGGCTTATTGATAGAGATATCGGTGGGGGATTTGTAGTTTTACAACTATTGCTACCAATTGTATTTTCACTATTAATTTGGTGGTTTTATAAGTTAATAATGAAACAAAATCAAAAATTTATTAAAGTTATCTTTTATTTTTTCTCATTTTTAATGATTGCTTTTCACGGAATATTATTAATAAGTCATTTTAATTTACAGCAAAGTCCAAAACACGAAGTAACAGAACTTAAAAAACCAAATACCTTATTATTAAGCACAATTAAAAAGCAAAACTATACGATAGATGGAAAATTTTTTAAAAGTGTAAAATTGATAGTTGATAAAGAAGTGCAATTATATGAAGATTATAAAAAATATGAAAAACGCTTTGAAGAAGAAGCTTCAGAATTACCAACTAGACTTAGTAAAGATAAGCTAATAAATTATGATATTTATGGTTATTTTGTGGATTGTAGTTACGCAAAATCATATATGTCTTTTAGAGGACTAAAAATCCCAGAGCATCCTGATTTTGATAGAATTTCTAATTCCTTTGCTAGGTTATTTGTTGATAATTATTATCTTGATTTAGGTAATTATTCTAGCAGTGGTAGTTGCTCTAATGATGTTTATCAAAATTATTTAAATAAATTAAAAGAAGAATTAAAATGAGTTGTAGTTTAGAATACACATTTTTATTTTTAATATAATTATTTGAATTAATTTTTCATAATTAAATATATTAAACAAAATATTTTTATATTAATTATAAGTTAAAAATAAAATTAATAAAGTTTTATAAATATTAGTTTGATAATATTTTTTATTATTTTTAACCAATAACCACAAAATATTATATTTTATATTGATATTTTTTTTATTTTTTATATAATAATACCCTAATTTTAACTCAAGGAGAAACAATGAAAATTAAAATTTCACTACTTACATCGGTGTTGTTGGGGGGGGGTATTAACATTTAGTGCTTGCTCTTTTTCTACAGGAGGACAAGGCGATTTAGATTCAAAACTTAGCAATCTATACAATATTCAAGCAAACAAAGATAGCGTTTGCAAATACAACGAAGTTACAAAAGACCCTATATATAACGGAAGTGCAGAAGGTATTAAATTATTATATTGTGGTGATTATACAAATTCTTTTAAATCTTTTGATGTTGCAGTAAATAGTTTTGGCAATTCTAGCTTGGGTGATTATAAAGGTTTATTTTATGAATTACCAATTTTAAGAACTTATCAAGGAATAGACCAATTATTATCAACAAGTGTTTTATTTAATAAAGAAGCAGTAGAAGGTAGTAATAATCCTATTTTTGAATCAGCTAATAGATTGTTTAGATTAGCTGGTGATGAGCAAGCAAAAATTGAAGAAAAATATAAATCAGAAATCACCAAATTAGCTCAAAATATGGGTGGCGAAGATAGTTTCGTATTTAAAATCATCCAAAATTTAGCGAATAGTGCTATTAATGACAATACACAAGAATTAATTGGTATGAATTGCAAAAATGATAAAAAATCAGAAGATAGCTTTATAGGTGATGATTGCAAAATTCTTCAAGCAGAGCAAGGATTTATTAATACTTATGTTGAATTTATGCAATTTGTAGGTGGAATCTTAGAAGGTGGTGAAGAAGTTGATGAGGTTAGACAAAGATTGTTAAAAATCAAAGAGAAAGATGTTGATAACAAAGTATTAGCAAGTGTTTTTGATAAAATTTATGGGGATAACAAATCTGATACAAATCATGTATTTGTAGTATATGAAAACGGGGAATCAAAAGGCTTAGAAGATTATGAAATGAGCTTTCCTATTCCAGCTGACTTAAACCATTTAAAAGATAATTCTGTTAGATTAGCAGTTACTTATGCAGCTTTAAATATTAATACAAAATTAGATGATGATATTATCAAAGCTATTGGTGGGCTTACTGATGCTCGTGGAGTGTTGCCTAAACTAACTGATAGTAAATCATCTTATGAATATTTAGAAGTAAGTAATAATGGTAATACAGAAAATACAAAACAATTAGCTGATATGGATAAAATTATTACAAAAGATTATAACAGCAATATAAAAAATATTATGATAAAAGCTATTTTTGATGCAGCTGTTAAAACTGCTATAAATGTAAGTGCAGCTAATAAAAGTCCATTATTAGGATTTGCGGCAAATAAAGCTACTGAAGCTGTTAGTCTTAGTGATTTAAGACGTATTGTGGGACTTCCAAAAGATTATCAATTAACAGTACTTGATAATACAGGAGATATTAAAATCACAGATAATAAAGGAAATGAAATATTTTCAAAATCTAATTTAGATAAAAATAAAAACTACTTAATTTATGTTAAATCTCCAAAAATAGGCACAAATTATATAAAAGTAATTGAAGGTAATATTTCACATAATTGAAAATAGGAGAAACTGAGTAATGAAAAAATATTCAATATTATTAGTTGGATTATTATTTAGTGCTTGTATAAGTAATCAAAACTCTCCTGTAAGTGCAAGCGTAAGTAATGAAAACTCTATTTTAAGTGCAGATGATATTGTTAGGGCATTAGATAAATGCCCTAATGTAACTTATGCAAATGCTAAAGACTTAAAATATTTAGGTTGTGAGTTAGTAAAGAGTAAAAAAGGTAATCGTGAAGTTGTGAATTTAAAACTAACAAGTCAAACTAAAGACCAAAAGGCCTATAAGGTAAAAATTACTTGGGAAGATGCTTATGGTATGACTACAGATGCGTTTAACGAGAGATTAACTACTGATTATTTCAGAATATCAAGCTACGATACAAAAAGTTTGCTATACCTAGCTCCTACTGATGATTCTGTGAATTATAAAATATTAGTAACTGGGATTGATAAAATACCAGTAGGTGCTTTATATGATAGTAAACATTCAAATATGGGTTCAAATGATTTTGCTTTAGTTACTGATAAGCTTGCAAAACAAATGTATTACGCAAAAGTTAGAAGTGATAAGTTTTTAAATTGCGGAGATTACCCGTGCAATTTAATGGTAGAAAGAATTAAAAACAATACAAGACAAAACTTTAGCCCTAAAGAAATAAAAGAAGCATTAGTTAATGCTATTATTGATTATCAATTAGCAAATTATATTGATAGTGTATCGGGTGATGGTAGCACGAGTAATTCTTATGCGATAGCTAAATCTCTTGAAGGAAATGAAGATTTTGACCAAGATAAAATTGTTCAATCAGGACATTTAGTAGGACCTACTCATTCTTTAAGGGGTGTGATTAGACAACTAACAAATATACAAAATGGTAGCGTTGCGTATTATTTAGATGTATCTATTAATAGATTAGCAACAGGAGTTGTAGAGTGGAAAGGTAGAGAAGAAATTAATAAAAGTTATTAAGGAGTTAACAATGTTAAAGAAAACACTTCTGGGTTTTACAGCAGTATTATTAATGAGTCAAATAACATTTGCAAGTGAAAGTCCAATAAAAGTTTGTGAAGGTGAAAAAGGTAAGTTTGATAAATATATAGCTTGTATAAAAAATGAATTGCAAAACAAAGATGAGATTTTATTTGTAGGGGCAAAAATTGTCCCTTTAGCACAAAATAAGAGCGGGGTAAATTTTTATAGTTATTTAGATACAGCTTTTCAAAAGGCTATGCTAGAAATTAAAAGTAAAGCAATAGCTGAGAATGGTTTAAGGCATATAAGTAGCGCTATTTTGGCTATAACTGATAAGACAGAAGATACACAAAAGCTAAAAAGTGAGCTTGAAAATGAAGCGAAAGCTGAATTAAAAGCTATGAAAAGAGAACAAAGCTATGAAGAAATTGTGGATGGTGTTTTAAATAGAATAAAAACTATAATAGACCCCAATTTAGATATACAAGATTACTCACAAGCTCAAAAAGAACAAGCAAAAGCAATAGCAAAAAGTGCAATATTTTCAGATACATTTGCTTCTAATATAAGTCAAAGTGGTTCGGGTATAGCACAAGGTTTGGTAACTTATATGAGCGTAATTGATACAGATAAAGATGGTAATTCAAGACTTGGGGTGATTGCTTATGTATCTGATAGGTCAATTCAGCTTTATAATAGTCTTACTAAGGGTATTGAAATTCCAGAACCAGAAAATAAAGCAATTTGCAAAAAAGTAACAGATATTATAAAAGCTATGAGCGATGAAGAAAGATTAGGCAGGGTAGGAACAATGTTTTATTGGGATGAGAATTGTAGACCTGCATTATTATCATTTTCTTTAAAATCATACAAGCAAAAACCTGCTTTAAAATATCAATTACAAGAAACAAATACAGAAAAATCAGAAATGGTAGCTCAAGATAATTTAGCACAATTTTTAGGTTCTTATGTAGATTTACAAAAAAATTACACTGCCGAAATGAAAACTATTCAAAATGCTATGTTTACTATAATTGAAGGCGCTATTAATGATGGAGTATATGAAGAAGGTAGTGTTGAAAATACTATATCAAGTTCTTTTTCTAAAATAGTAAAAACTCATAGCAAGGTAAATACTAAAGGAATGAAGATAATAGAACAATGGTATCAAGATTTAGGCGATGTTGGAGTTGTTGGTTCTATGGTTTCTTATTCTTTAAGTAATATTAAACAAATTGATAAAAAGAATGAACAAATTAGTGCAGTAAAAACTGGTCAAAAAACTGCAACAAGCAAAGATGTAAAACCTATTAAAGTGCAAAAATCAATGCTAATTTATAACAATCAAGTAACAGATGATTTTTAGGAGCTTGTATGAAAAAGTTATTAATTATGATTTTAGGCTTAGTAATAAGCCTAAATGCTGCTATTGTTACTAAAACTAGCATAAAAACTGCTACTGGTGAAGGATATGGTCTAACGTATGAACAAGCAGTTGATAATGCTCTTGCAGAAGCCATTGGGAAATTAAATGGTGCTTATATAAAAAGCACTCATCAAAATAAAGTTCAAGCAAGTAATAATAACGGCGATATAAATTATCAAGAAACTTATAATAAAAAGATATCTCGTGCAACACAAGGTAGATTTAATTCATTTGATGTAATTAGCAAAATGCAGACTGCTGATGGTTATAAGGTAGTAGTTCAGGTTAAAAAAATTAGCTCTAATAAACATTATAAAATCCCAGGTCAAAATACAAATAAGCATAATTTGATTGTAGTTCCTAGAATTAGTGAATTAAATATGATGAGTATTGGTTATGAAGAGTTGGTGTTTTTAAATACATTAAAAACAGCCATACAAAATGAGATTTATAAGGCTAGAAAATTTAATTTATTAGATAGAGATAATCAAAACATAACAGAAAATGAAGCAAGATTTATTAAAAATAATGCTAGTAAAGATGAAGCATTAAGATTAGGTCATACTTTAGGGGCTGATTATGTGTTTTTGTTTGATGTAGCATCATTTAAATATATTCCTGGTAAGCATTCAAGCTACACAAATAGCATAGGTAAATCAAAACTTAGTGCAACTATAAATTATCAAGTTATTTTAATGGCTACTCAAGAGATAAAATATTCAAATACAAGCACAATACAATATGAATTTAAAGAGTTAAATAATGTAGAAATTGATAATTTTATAAATAAAATTGCAAAAACTATGGTTGAGAATTTTCATTCAGGTATTTATCCGCCAGTGGTAGAAAATATTAGCAATAATCTTGCTGTTTTTACTCAAAAAATACCTATTGGAACTATCTTAGATTGTTTTGCAAAAGGAAAGGTAATTATTGATAGCAGAACAAAAGAGAAGAGCTATACTGAAGATTTTTCAGGAGTTGTAGAGATTATTAGAAATAACGAAAAACAAAGTTATGCAAATATATCAAGCGGTAATATAAAAAAAGGTGATATTTGTAGAATTAAAAAAGAAGAGAAAATTAAGAAAAAAGTCTCAAACGGATATGGTTTGTAGCAAGAAATGGCGCTTTGCCATTTCTTAAAATATTTATAAATTTTTATGTAAAATAATAGAACACAGCTTAAAAGTTGAATTGCTAAAAGAATTTAAATTAGTGATAAAATCACAAGTATTATCTGATATAAAATAAAACATTTTGCTACAAGGAAATTAAAGTGGAAATTATCAATAAAAAGTGTGATATTTGTTCTTGTAAAATCTCAAAATTAACTTATAAAAAAGATTTAGGATTTATTAGTCTAAAATGTCCTAATTGTAATGCTTTTTATATTTTAAAAAGCAAAATTAATGGCTTTTCTTTTAGCAATGCTTTGAGCGTTATTTTTGGTTTTATTAGCGCTATTATTACAATAATTTTTGCCACTTCAAATAAGAATTTAGCTAATGAAAATTTTGTATTTTTTATCTTTATATTATTTGCGATTTTTTTAATATCTATCGCTATTTTTTCTATTATTGAGCGTTATTTGAATATATTTATATTTTCTAAGTTTTTCTTGGTTGAAGATTTGAGTAAAATCAAAGCTAAAAGTAAAACAATAATAGACTATATTTTAAGCAAATTTAAATTCTTATAAATCATCACAAGCTTTAATTTATCAATGTTTGTTTAAAGTGTTCTTTTAAAGATTTAATAATAGAAATAACTACGAAATAATACAATAGACAAACTTTTTTATACCTGTTATCTAACTGAAAATATTTAATTTAATCTTAAAATATTAGTAGTTCTTAAAACTATATTTTGGTATTACAAAATAAATATAATATTTTTATTTGATTGTATGATTTATGCCTTTTTTAGTAAAGTTAGTAATAATTTTTGGCTTTGTTTAATACTTGCAAATTTGCTTAAAATTGTCCTTTGTTTTTACTAATTTTTCTTATTTTTATATTATGAAAATTTATTTTCTTAAGTATATTTCATCGGTATCAATTTCAACTAAACAAATAATCAAATTTATAATTTAGTTCTAGTAAAGCTCATAACATATTTAAGACCTTTTTAGCGGCTTTTACACCTTCATGCCATAATTTATGTCTTTTTAATACATATTTAGCATCAATTTTTCCACCAAACATAGCACCTAAAAGTGCTCTATTAGTCTTAAAAACAAAAGCAAATAAATGTATAAATATCCAAAAAATCATTAAAAACATTCCAATATTATGTAGTAATGCTACTAAAAATATAGAGTTTTCACTAATTGAAATTCCCGCTAAATTTTTATAA
>NZ_JACGAS010000016.1:0-42802 GCF_020138135.1 Campylobacter sp. RM12647
AAAAAAAATAAATTTACATTGCTTTTTTGTTTTTAGCAATGTAAATTAACTATTTTTAAATACTAGCTAGGCGTTTTGAAGTGCTAATAACGCTATCAGGATTAAGCGACATTGAGCTAATGCCTTTTTGTTTTAGCCAAACAGCTAAATCTATATGATCACTTGGACCTTGACCACAAATTCCTACATATTTATTTGCTTTTTTACAAGCTGTAATTGCTCTTTCTAACATAAATAAAACCGCTTCATCTCTTTCATCAAAATCAGCCACTAAAATATCCATTCCACTATCTCTATCAAGTCCTAAAGTAAGCTGGGTTAAATCATTGCTGCCTATACTAAAACCATCAAAATATTCTAAAAACTCATCGCATAAAATAGCATTACTAGGCACTTCGCACATCATAATCACTCTTAAGCCATTTACACCACGCTTTAAGCCATTTTTCGCTAATAAATTTATAACTGAATTTGCTTGTGATAAAGTCCTTACAAAAGGCACCATAATTTCAATATTATTTAGCCCCATTTCATCTCTTGCTATTTTTAAAGCTTCACATTCAAGCTTAAAGCATTCCGCAAAATTAGGAGCTAAATACCTACTTGCACCTCTAAATCCTAGCATAGGATTTTCTTCGTGCATTTCGTAAAATTCTCCGCCTAATAATTTTCTATATTCATTAGTCTTAAAATCACTAAGTCTAATAATCACAGGCTTAGGATAAAAAGCAGCTGCAATTGTAGCTATACCTTCGGCTAATTTTGATACAAAAAATTCTCTTGCATTAGAATAGCCTTTGCTAGCTTCATTTATTTTATTTCTTAAATCATCATTTATATTGTCGTAATCTAAAATAGCATTAGGATGAATGCCTATGTGATTATTTATAATAAACTCAAGTCTAGCAAGTCCTACACCATCATTTGGCATTTGTGCGAATTTGAATGCTAATGCAGGATTTCCCACATTCATCATTATTTTTACACCGCAATTTTGCATTTCAAATTCTTCATTTTCAATTACTTCGTATTTTAATGCCCCTTCATAAACCCTACCTTCATCTCCATGAACACAACTAACGCTTACTAAATCTCCATCTTTTAATATAGTTGTAGCATTACTAGTGCCAACAACTGCACCAATTCCTAGCTCTCTTGCAATAATTGCTGCATGACAAGTCCTACCACCCCTATTTGTAACTATTGCTGCGGCTTTTTTCATAACAGGTTCCCAGTTTGGATCTGTCATATCAGTAACTATTACATCTCCAGCATTTACACGAGAAATCTCGCTAATATCGTTTATAACCTTAACTACCCCAACGCTTATTTTTTGTCCTATTGCTCTACCTGTTATTAGGACTTTTGATTCTTCTTTTAATTTATAGCTTATATCTTTTTTCTTTTGAGATTGAACGGTTTCAGGTCTTGCTTGAAGTATATAAATCTTACCATCTAATCCATCTAATCCCCATTCTATATCCATAGGTCTTTGATAATGTTCTTCTATAATTAAAGCATATCTTGCAAGTTCGTTTATTTGCTCATCATTTAAGCTAAATTTATCTTGCATATTTTTAGCTACATCTACTACTTTTACGGCGTTTTCTCCTGCTTTTCTTTCTTCTTTAAATTCCATCTTAATTAGCTTTGAGCCGATTTTTCTTGAGATTATTGCTTTATTATTGTTTTTTAGGCAAGTTTTTGATACATAAAACTCATCAGGATTCACCGAGCCTTGAACCACACATTCGCCTAATCCATAAGATGAAGTGATAAATACAACATCTTTAAATCCACTTTCAGTATCAAGGCTAAACATAACCCCGCTACTTCCTTTATCGCTTCTTACCATACGCTGAATACCAGCACTAAGCGATACTTCAAAATGTGAAAAACCCTTATGCACCCTATAAGAAATCGCCCTATCATTATAAAGCGATGCAAAAACCAAACGGATTTTATCCAATATATCATCAATTCCACTAACATTCAAAAAAGTTTCTTGCTGACCAGCAAAAGAAGCATCAGGCAAGTCTTCTGCGGTAGCTGATGAACGAACAGCAAAAGTGCCTAACCCATCGCTATCTAATTCTTTATAAAACTTAATGATTTGCTCTAAAAATAAAGGCTGAAAATTAGCTTTAGTTATTAAGCTTCTAATTTTTGCACCACACTTAGCAAGTGCATCTAAATCATCAGGATTTAAATTCTTTAACTCATTAGTAATTATTTCATCTAAATTATTGTATTTTAAAAAATCCCTAAAAGCTTGTGCTGTAGTTGCAAAACCATCAGGCACTCTAACCCCACTACTAGCAAGATTTGAAATCATCTCGCCTAAACTAGCGTTTTTACCACCAACTATTTCTACATCGCTCATTCTAAGTTTTGAAAAAGCTAAAACATATTCCATTTTCACACTCCTTTTTGATAGAATTATTTTATTTTAACAAGCAAGGATAACTTAAATGAAACAATTAAATAAAAAAATTGTGTTTTTTATAAGTGATGGAACAGGAATAACCGCTGAAACATTTGCTCACTCGGTATTAGCTCAATTTGAAGATGAATATGTTTTCACACAAATTAGAGAGCCTTTTATAAATACTGAAGAAAAGGCTATTAAGGTTGCAAATAAAATTAATGAATTAGCAAAAACCGATATTCCGCTAGCATTTAGCACTTTAATTAATGTAAATATTGCTAATCATATTAAGAATTCTAATTGTGTTTTTATAGATTTATTAGAGCCTTTTGTTAGCTTAATTTCAAATAAATTAAATGTAAAACCTAGCATAAAACAAGGTCTATCTCACTCAAACACTCATAATAAAAATTATCAAAATAGAATAGAAGCTATTAATTTTACTTTAGAGCACGATGATGGACAATTCATCTACGCACTTGATAATGCTCAAATAATTTTAATAGGGGTTTCAAGATCAGCAAAAACACCAACTAGCCTTTATCTTGCTATGCAATATGGAATTAAGGTAGCAAATTATCCACTAACTCCTGATGATTTTAAGGCTTGTGCTTTGCCTAATGCTTTAAAACCTTATAAAAACAAGCTTTTTGGTCTTAGTATAGACCCATATCGCCTAAGTGAAATACGCAACGAAAGGCTGCCTAATTCTGAATACGCAAGTATAATTAATTGTAAAAATGAAGTAAAAAATGCGGAATTTTTAATGAAGATAAACAATATCCCATTTTTAAATATCACAAATAAAAGCATAGAAGAAGTAACTTCTACTTTATTAGATATATTTGACATACATAATTAATTATTACTTAAAAATAATTATTAATTATTAATATTTATCTTATAAGATTTTTTATATTTATATTAAGGAGATAAAAATGAAAAATCTTATAAAAATTAGTGTAGCAACAACTCTTTCAATTAGTTTATATGCTAACAATATAAATGAAGAAATTGCTGCAAAAGAATATGATGCTCAAAAACTAGCAGATATTATTGTAAAGTTGAATGTTATGGGAGATAAAAGCAAAAAACCAAATCATCATAAGGGTTTTTGCGTAAGTGGAGTTTTTAAGCCAGATAGTAATATTAATGAATATTTTAACATTGAGCTATTTAAACAAAAAAGCATACCTGTAAATGGAAGAGTTTCTTTAGGTGGTGGTGAATTAAATGATAAAAGTAAAGCAAGGGGTTTAGCTATTAAGCTAGAAGGAGATAATGATAATTGGACTATGGTAATGCTAAGCAATCCAATTAATTTTGCAAAAACTCTAAAAGAATTTGGATATTTTCACGAAATGCAATTACCTGATGAAAATGGTAATGTAAATAAAGAAAAAATAAAACAAGCTTTTAGCGAAGTTCAATCTTTTAAAAATTTTGCAGAATATACTAAAAATATAGGGTTTTCAAAAAGCGTTGCTAATACTCAATTTTACAGCGTTCATACTTTTTTCTTTGATGATAAAAACAATAACAAATTTCCAGCTAGATGGACTTTTAAACCAAAAGATGGAGTTAAATTTTTAAGCGAAGAAGAAATAAAAACAACAAGTAATGATTATTTAGCAAAAGATTTTCAAGAAAAAATAAAAAATGCTCCTATTGAATATGAATTATTTTTTACATTACCAAATGAAAATGATGAATTGTATTCAACAAATGCTTTATGGCAAGGAGAACACAAGCAAATTTTCGCAGGGACTTTGCAACTTACACAATATAATGGCTTAGATTGCAATCTTGATGTATATTTTCCTTGGGATATGGCAAAAGGAGTATATGAGCCAAAAGATGAACTTTTTATACCAAGAAACGAAGCTTATGTAATAACTTTTGGTTATAGACAATAAGCTAAAGGGGTTTTAGAATTTGAAATATTAATTTCAAATTCTAATTATTTTAAGAGTTTATATATTTCATTAAAGTTACATAGCACAAATACGCCATAGCAATGGTAATTAACCAACCTATTAAAGCAAGTAGTTTAGAGTGTTTATAATCTCCTACTATGTTTTTCTTATAAGCTGCAATTAATATCACACATAAAGCAATAGGCAATATAAAACCATTTAAAGTCCCTACCAAAATTAATACTGCAGTTGGTTTTCCTATAGTTGAAAATACTAAAGTAGAAAATATAATAAAAGCTATTATTATATTGTTTTCATTCTTTTTAAGCCAAGGACTAAAGCTTGATATAAAACTAACTGATGTATAAGCACAGCCAACCACTGAAGTAATAGAAGCAGCCCAAATTACAATACCAAAAACAACACTACCAAAATTACCCAAAATATATTCAAAAGGAGTAAGAGCTGGATTGTTAGGATTTAAACTAACGCCTAAAGAAATAACACCTAAAACTGCTAAAAATAAAAATACCCTAATAATACTAGCTATAATTATTCCTGAAACCGAACTTTTACTAACTTCTTTTAGGTTTTCAACACCACAAATCCCCGCATCAAGTAAGCGATGAGCACCTGAAAAAGTAATATATCCGCCAACCGTTCCGCCTATTAAAGTAACCAAGCTTAAAGCATCAAATTTTGATGGAGCAAATGTCTCAATAGCCACTTCTTTTAAAGGTGGATTTGATTTAAACACAATATAAATTATTATAAGTATTAATATAGCACCTAAAATCTTAGCAAATCTATCCATATGTGCACCTGCGTCTTTATTAATGAAAATACCTATAGCAATTACTGCACTAATACAAGCTCCTAAAATAGGATTTATCCCAAAAATAGTTTCAAATCCAAGTCCAGCACCTGCAATATTACCTATATTAAATGCAAGTCCACCTAAAATTATCAAAAATGATAATAAATATCCTACACCTGGAAAGACCTTATTAGCAATATCTTGAGCTTTTAATTTACTAACTGCAATAATTCTCCATACATTAAATTGAACCCCAATATCCATTAAAACCGACATTAAAATAATAAAAGCAAAACTAGCCCCTAAGCTTTGCGTAAAGCTAGCAGTTTGAGTTAAAAATCCAGGTCCAACTGCTGAAGTAGCCATTAAAAATGCAGCACCTAATATAGCTTTATTATTTTTCATTAATTACTCCTTATGCTTATATTGTTTTCTTCTAAAGTTTTTTTGATTTTTTGTGCGAATAAAAGTGCTTTTTTGCTATCTCCATGAACGCATAAACTATCAGCTTTTATATTAATTTTTTTACCATTTTCACTGATTACATATGAATGTTTTATCATATTTAATACTTGATTTATTGCTTCATCTTCATTTTCAATTAAAGCATTTTCTTTAGTTCTTGATACTAATAAACCATCATCTGTATATCTTCTATCAGCAAAAACTTCACTAATACTATTAATACCTATATCATTTGCTGCACTAATTAAACAAGAATTACTAAGCCCCATTAATGCTATATCTTTGCCTAATTTTGCAACTTCTATTGCAATATTTTTTGCTAGGTCAAAATCAACACAAGCCATATTATATAAAGCTCCGTGCGGTTTAACATAGCTTAATTTTACCCCCACTAATTCGCACATTTGCTTAATCGCACCAAATTGATAAGCAAGTAATGCTTGTAATAATTCTTTATTTAAATTCTCATTAGTTCTTCCAAAATTTGCCCTATCATTAAAGCTTGGGTGAGCTCCTATTCTTAGCTTATATTCTTTAGCTTTAATTAAGGTATTATATATTTCTTTATATCCACCCGCATGAAGCCCACAGCATACATTAACCGAGCTTATTAAAGCTAATATCTCATCATCATTTTGCATACCTTCAGCTAAATCTGAATTAAAATCAATTCTCACTTGCATACTCCTTTATTTGATTTATATGTGAAATTCTTTCTTTTTTTGCCATTAGAGCTTCTTCAATACTTACTAATTCAAAACTAATCTTAGAATTAATTCTACTTTGAGCAAAAAGCCCTAAATCAGCTTCAATAACTTGAGCAATTTTTGGATAACCGCCTGTTGTTTGTGCGTCTTTTAATAAAACTATAGGCTCTCCACTACTTGGCACTTGAATAGTTCCTGCACTAACTCCGTGAGATGGCAAGCTTAATTCATTGATTAAATTAAGTTTAAAATCACTATTTAGCCTATATCCCATTCTATTGCTTGAACTTGATATATTAAATTCTTGATTTAATAAATTATGCTTTGCTTCATCGCTAAAAAGCTCCCATTCAGCACCTTTAATTATTCTTATTTTATCTCTTGGTTTTATCCTAGATACTGCTATTTGAGATAAATTCATTCTTGAACCTATGCTTAATTCATCGCCTACTTTTAATGCTCTACCATTAAATCCACCAAAAGATGCGCTAAGATTTGTAGAAGCTGAATTAAGAACAAAATCAGCACTAAAACCACCATAAGCACAAATATAAGCACACATTCCTGACATAGCTCTTATTAATCTAAGAGTTTTTCCTGCTTCAATTCTAATTCTATAATTATTATGAATTGGCTTTTCATCTATAAATGCTTCATAATTTGCCCCTGTGATACAAAAAGTCATTGCCTTATTGCAATATATTTCTATCCCACCTAAAATCACTTCAATTGCAGGTGCATTTAAGTCATTTCCCAATAAAGCATTACCTAACATAAAGCTCCATTTATCTAAAGCCCCACTCTCATTTACCCCATAACTTTTATACGAAAACCTACCTAAATCTTGAATAGTTGCAATTGATGATATTTTTGTAATTTTCATAATCTCTCCTTAATGCTATTGATTACAAATTTTAATCTATCACCTGCTTTTAAAAGGCTCGGATTTTCGCTATTTACATCAAATAATTTTGCCTTTGTATTTCCTATAATATTCCATCCACCTGGACTTTGATAAGGATATATTCCTGTTTGAGCTCCGCCTATACCAACCGAACCTGCTGGAATTTTAAGTCTTGGGGTGCTAAGCCTTGGAGTGTGTAAAATCTCATTTAATCCACCCAAATATGCAAATCCTGGTTGAAAACCTATAAAATAAACATCATAAATAGGCTCGGCGTGTAATTTAGCAAACTCACTCATACTCATACCTTTAGTCTTTGCAATTACCTTTAAATCAAGTCCTAAATCCCCACCATAATCAACAGGAATTTCAATCAATCTTCCTGATAGCTCTAGTGGTTTAGTGCTAGTAATTAACTCATTTAATTTACTTTGTAAATCTAATAAATCTTTATAATTTAAATCACTTGTTAAGACATAAAGAGTATTCATTCCGACCACTACTTCTTTTATATAAGGCATATCTTTAATTACTAAATTAAGTGCATAGCATAGGCGTTGTTTTTCTATGCTTATTGGAGGCTCAAGATATAAAAGCAATGAAGTTTCGCTTGTAATTTTAAATTTGTTATACATAATCATCCTTTAAATTTATTTTTTTTAATACTAAAACACACTATATTCGCTATCTTTTCTATCCGTTACAAACATATATCCAGGAGAATGAGTTATCATAATATCAGGCTTACTAGTAAGTGCTATGCTTTGCGGAGTTACCCCACAAGCCCAAAATACACATTCTTCATCAGGATAAATAGTAGATGCGTCTCCAAAATCAGGATTATTAATATCTTTAATACCTATTACACTAGGATTTCCTATATGAACAGGTGCTCCATGCACGCTAGGATAAAGAGCTGTTGCGGTTGTAGCTTTGATTAAATCTTTATGTTTAATTGGTCGCATTGAAACAACCATTTTTCCATAAAACTTACCAGCACTTGCACAATCAATATTTGTAATATACATAGGCACATTATGATCTTCATCAATATGTCTTAAAGGTATATTGTGATTTAATAAAGCTGCTTCAAATGAAAACGAACAACCTATTAAAAAACTCACATAATCATCTTTAAAATGATTAATAATATTGCTTGTCTCTTCTACTAATTCGCCTTTTTTATATATTCTATATTTAGGAATACTCGTTCTAATATCTGCATTATTTGCACTTGTTTTTGTAAGATATTCTCCCGCGTCTAAGACTTCAATTAAAGGACAAGGTTTAGGGTTTCTTTGACAAAATAATAAAAAATCATAAGCATCACTTTTAGGCAAAATCGCAAGATTAGCTTGAACATAACCTTTACAAACCCCTGCTGTAGGTTTGCTAAATTCATTTTTAGAAATTAAAGCTCTTAACTCTTCTGGTCTCATTTTTTCTCCTTTTTGAAATTGTAGTGTGAAAAAATGTGAAGAAAAGTAAAAATATAAAAAACTTAACTAAAATTGTTACAAAATTACACAATTAATTATATATAAAATAAGTATTAAATATATTGATTATTTATATTAAAAATTAAGAAATTATTGCAATATAACAAATAATTATTGTAATATTTTATATATCTATTTCATAACTAATTTTAATTAGAATAATAATTTTAGGGGAGCGAAAGCTGAGAGTAGGCGTAATAGTCTTGACCCTTTGAACCTGTTTGGGTAATGCCAGCGTAGGGAGATGCAAAATTTTCTAATCCTTTCTTAGCATTCCCATAAATTGATTTTATGGAGAGTTGTATGAGTAATTTTTTCTTGTGGCTTGGAGCTAGTATTTCGCTAGCTGAAATTGAAGCCGGTAGTTTATTTTCAGGTCTTATTTTAAGTGATTCTTTATTTGCTATATTTTTTGGACATTTTTTAGGTGGAATTTTATTTTTTGCTATGATGTATATTAGTACTAAACTAAAATGCAATGCTATGGGTAGTCTTAAATATTTTTACTCACAAAATGGCAAAATATTCTTTTCATTTTGCAATTTTCTAGCTTTAATTTGCTGGAGTGCAGTTATGATTATGAGTGCAGCAATACTACTAAATAGACTATATCCAAATACAATTTTTAACTTAGTAGCAATTTTGTTATCATCACTTTTAATAATATGGCTATTCTTAAAACAAAATTTATTAATGTTAATAAATAATTTTATAGTTTGCATACTTTTTTTGATAGTAATTTATATTTTTTATAACTTAATTAATCTTAATTTAAACCAAATAGAAGTTAATAAAATAAACTTAATAAATGCTATTGAACTAAGTATTGCTATGCCAATTTCTTGGCTTGCATTAGTTGGTGATTATACAAAATATTTTAAAAATCCAATAAAAGATAGTTTAGTAGCTTCAGTCGCGTATTTTTTAGGAAGTTCGCTTATGTATATAATTGGATATTTAACTATGAAATACTATAGCGACCTTTCTAGTTTTTTAATCACTTTAAAATTATCAATGTTAATAATATTTTTGATTATTTTTTCAACAATAACAACAACATATTTAGACATTTTTTCAGCTAATGAAAGTATTAAAAACATAAATAATAAATTTGGTAATAAAATTACAATTTTATTAATAATCTTTATTGCTTTATTAATAGCTATTTTTATACCTTTTTCTTTATATGAAAATTTTTTATATACATTAAGTTCAGTATTTTTACCTATGGCATCGGTTATAGTATGTGTATATTGTTTTAAACTAAAAAATTCAGCTAAATTAAATTTTTTAATTTGGTTTATTGGATTTTTAATTTATCAAATACTGATTTATTTTGATTTTTTAGCATCAATTTTAACTTTTTTAATCATTTTAATTTTAACCTTAGGAGGAGAATATGTATCAAAACATTATGCAAAAAACAAGAAATCATAAAACTTTAGTAGAAAGTATTACAAATTATGTAACGATAAATGACTCAGCTAACGCTATTTTAGCTGTTGGTGGCTCACCTATTATGGGAGATTTTTATGAAGAAGTTGGCGAAATTGTTACAATTAGTAATGCGGTTTTGCTAAATATCGGGCAGTTAAACGAAAATCTAATAAAAGCCCATAAAAACGCAGCCTTAAAGGCAAATGAATTAAATATTCCTATTGTTTTTGACCCCGTTGCAGCAGGAGTTAGTAATGCAAGAAATAATTTATGTAAATATTTAATGCAAAATATAAAGTTTTGTGTAATTAAAGGCAATGCAAGCGAGATAAATTATCTAGTAAATAAGACATTAAATACAAGTGGCTGCGATAGTAGTGATGAAATAAATCAAAATGATTTAGAAAAATACATTGATTTTGCTAAAAAACATAAAACTATTTTGGTAATCACAGGTAAAAATGATTTTATTATCAGCAAAACGAATGTTTTTATACTAAGCAATGGTTCGGCAATGCAGACGAAAATCACAGGTGCAGGTTGTATGCTAGGCAATATCTTAGCCGTTTTTGTTGGGGCAAATGATGATAAATTAAATTCTGTAATCACAGGTATAAGTGCATTTAACATAAGTGCTGAAATAGCCGAAACTAAAGCAAATGGCACTATGTCGTTTAAAATGCACTTAATTGATGAGTTAAGCAAAATTGATGGAACTACCATAAAAGAAAGGATAAAAATTGAAAAACTTAGATGAAATTTTAAGATTTTATGCAATTAGTGATGATATATACACTAAAGAAGATGAATTATTAGATATTTGTGAGATTTTATTTGCAAATCATGTAACTTGCTTTCAAGTAAGAAATAAAGCGAACAATTATAGCCTTAATACACTTTTAAAATTAAAAAATCTTTGTGAAATAAAAAAAGTAGCTTTAATAATAAACGATGATTTAGACCTTGCAATTAAGCTAAATGCTGATGGTATTCATCTAGGACAAAGTGATATAAACAAAAATCTAAAAATACCAAAAAATATGTTTTTAGGAATAAGTGCAAGTAATTATGAAGAAGCGTTAAAAGGCTTACAATTAGGAGCAAATTATCTAGGCATTGGAGCAATTTATGAGAGCAATACTAAAAAAGATGCAAAAATGCTAAGCAAAAATGACCTAATAAAAATAGTGCAAGAAATAAACATTCCTAAAGTGGCAATAGGAGGATTAAATTATCAAAATATAGACAATTTAAAAGAATTTAAAATAAAAAATATAGCTTGTATAAGTGCGATTTATGAAAATCAAAATTATAAAGCAAATTGCGAAAAATTATGGAAAAAGATTTCTCTTTTATAATTGACCTTGATGGCGTAATCATTGATAGCGTTGGCTTTTGGCAAGAATTAGCTAATGGATATAATTTAGATGATTTAAGTTTTTATGATGGGCTTAAAAAAATTGATGAATTAAACAAAACTAAATTAAGTAAAAAAATTATTAAAACTTGCATTGATTTTTATAGCAAAGAAGCTAATTTATGTATAGGTGTAAATGAGTTTTTAGCCAAATTTAAAGCTTATAAAAAGTGTATTTATACAGCTAGTCCATTTGCAAAACTTGTTTTAAAAAGATTTGATATTTTAGATGAATTTGTTTTCATTCAAGATGAAAGAAAACATTTAAAAACTACTCAAATAGCTTTAAAAACTTGTATGAATAAGCTAAATACTAATAAATTTATTTTAATTGATGATAACTTTAAAATAATTGATTTAGCTAATAAAAACGACATTTTTAGCGTTGGAATAAATTGCGAAAATGCAAAAATAAATATTAAAAACATAGGAGAATTAAATGAAAAAGATATTAAGCATAGCTGGAAGTGACCCATCTGGTGGGGCTGGGTTGCAAGCTGATATAAAGACAATTCAAGCTCATAAAATGTATGCAATGAGTGTAATTACAGCTCTAACTGCTCAAAATACTAGCGGAGTTTTTGGCGTTTTAAGGGTTGATGCAGATTTTATAAAAGCTCAAATAAAAGCTTGTTTTGATGAATGCGAAATAGATTTTATAAAAATCGGAATGCTTTATGATGAAGAAATTATAAATTGTGTTAAAAATACTCTAAATGGATATAGTAAAATCGTATTAGATCCAGTAATGGTATCTACAAGTGGTGCAAGATTGCTTGATGAAAGGGCAATTAATGCTATAAAAGATTTTGCAAAAAATGTTTATTTGATTACTCCAAATTTATATGAAGCTGAAGTTTTATTGGGCAAAAAAATCACAAATGAAAAAGATGCAATAAATGCAGCAAAAAGTCTAGAAAAAACTCTAAATTGTAAGGTTTTGTTAAAAGGTGGACACTTAAAAGCAAGTGATTTTTTAAGCGAAAATGGTGAAATTACTATTTTTAAAGGCGAAAAAATAAAAAATATTGTAACTCACGGCACGGGTTGTACTCTAAGCTCTGCAATTGCTTGTAATTTAGCTTTAAACGAAGATATTAAAACAGCTTGTAAAAATGCAAAAGATTATGTAAGTAATGCTTTAAAAAATAGCTTTAACTTTAATTACAAAGTAAAATTATTAAATCATTTTTAGCATTATAGTTTTAAGCTTTAATTTTAAAATATGTTTTTTGAAATTAAAGCTCTTAACTCTTCTGGTCTCATTTTTTCTCCTTTTTGAAAATGTAGTGTGAAAAAATGTGAAGAAAAGTAAAAATATAAAAACTTAACTAAAATTGTTACAAAATTACACAATTAATTATATGTAAAATAAGTATAAGGTTTTTATTATTAATTTATAAAAGATAAAAGTAGTAAATATGTAATATTTAAAGCTTTAAAAGAATTTGAAATTCCTTAAAACTTTAAATACATATAAAATTATTTAACTTTTTCTACTGCATCAAGTATTGTTTTTTGAGATTTTATATCGTTTATATCAGTTTTAAAATATAATTCAACTCTATTATTTTTTGCAGATTCTAAACTATTATTATCAAATCTAGGATTGTTTGCTCCATAGCTTTTGATACTAAGTTTTGATGAATCAACCCCGCTTTTAATAAGTATCTCAAGGACTTCTCTAGCTCTTGCAGTTGCTAAATCAAAACTTGTTAAATAACTATCATCATTATCGCTAAATCCACGAATTTCAAGCTGAACCCCATCTCCTAAGCCTTGCATAATCATTTTAATTCTTTTAAGATATAAAATATCATCACTATTTGCAACTCTAGTTTCATCTTTGTTAAAAAACAATATTGAAGGAAGTTCCATATAGAATTGGTTTTCTCTTTGATCTAAGATAGCTTTTAGTTTTTCTATACTTTCTTGCTGATTTATATTTTGAGCTTGTAAAGCACGAGATTCTTCGTTATTTGATGGACTATGTTTGCCATCTGTTTTACTCTCTTTTTCTACCACCTGTGTGCTTGGAAAATCAAAAATCTTTACAAATTCTTTAGTTAAAGCCTTTGCTTTATCAGTATTTACCGAAGCAATAGCATAAAGTGCGATAAATAACGCTAGTAATAATGAGAAAAAGTCTGCTAAAGGAACAGCCCATTTCTCGCATGCTGGTATTGGTGGGCACTTTTTTTTCTTAGACATTATTATTCACCAAATTGTGATTTAGGTACTAAACCATGTGGGAAATATAAAAATAGCTTTTGCTCTAAATCTCTTGGATTTGCACCTTCTGCTATACCAACTACCCCAGCCATCATAAGCTCTTTTTCTACTATTAAATCATGTCCGTTACCTTTGATTTTGTTTCCCCAAGGCACAAACACTCCATAACAACAATAAATCCCTGTAACCGTAGCCGTAAATGCACCCGCAATACCCATCGCCATTGCTTGCGGATTATCAAGTAATTGAAGTGCTAGCATAAGACCGCACACCGCTCCAACAAGTCCAAATGTAGGACAAGACTCACCTACACGACAAAAGAATTCCCTACACTCATCATAATAAGTTTCTGAATGAGAAATATCAAGCTCCATACTTTCTTTTATCTCTTCAACATCTTTACCATCAACCATCATCATCATTGCTGATTTTAAGTAGTGATTATCTATTTCAGCTACTTTTGGTTCAAGTGCTAAAAGCCCATCTTTTCTAGCAATAGAAGCAAATTCTATTAACTGATCGGTTCTTGCTTGAAAATTAACCCCACTACCTTTAAAAACTATTTTAAGCTCTTTAAAAGCTCCTTTTATAAAATATTTATTCGTTCCAACCATAGTAGAGAAAAATGCTGTTGGTAAAACGATTAAAACCGATGAAATATGAATAAGGTGTAATGGGTTACCACCTTCTAAAATATCCCCTACGCAAATAGATGTAAGAGCTAAAACCATTCCTAAGACCGTTGTTAAATCCACATTTTTTCCTTTATTTAAATCTTAAAATATTACATTCATTTAGTTAAAATTTCTTCATTATATACTTTTATGCAATTTTTGCCAGCATTTTTAGCAGCATACACTGCTAAATCGGTTTTTTTCATAAAATCATTAGAATTTGTAATAGTAGTCGGCAAAATTGTAGCCACTCCTATACTAATACTACTTTTCCATCTATCATCTAACTTATTTCCTACTTGAATATTTAAACTTCTAGTAACATTTAAAAGTGTTTTTGCTAATAACATAGCACCATCAATATCTGTATTTGGTAGTAAAACAAAAAACTCATCTCCACCAAGTCTTGCTAAAACATCATCAGTTCTAATAGTTTCTTTGATTGTTTGCGAAAATTCTCTTAATACCTTATCGCCCATTTCGTGTCCATAAGTGTCATTTACTTCTTTAAAATTATCTAAATCAATCATTAAACCACTTGTAATTAACGAATTTTCCTTAGCTTCATTTAAAATAACTTCTAAAACTTCAAATAAATGTCTTCTATTTGGCAAATTTGTTAATACATCTGTTAAAGCTATACTTCTTAAAGTTTGATTTGTTGCTGCTAATTCTCTTGTTTTCTCTTTCACTTTTAATTCAAGATTTCTTTTAAGTTCTAATAATTCGCTATTTTTCTTAACTACAACATTTAAAAGATTACTAAGAGCTTTTACTAAAGGTGCTGTTTGCTTATTTTCATTTTGAACTACTATCTCATAAGCCTCTTTAGCTTCAAGACCTTGATTAATTAATTCTATTTGTTTTGCCATATTTTGGTCAATCCCTAAAATATGAAAAGCAAGCCAAGAAATCAAAAACTCTAACAAACTCTTAACAGCTTCTTTATTAGTGCCATCTCCAACATCATCATATAATTGCTTAGTTTGTTCTATAAACATTTTATGACTTAATTTATGCTCTTGAAAAAAATCACTATAAATATTTACATTTTGCATTAGCATTTCTTCTTCTGAAAAATGCTCTTTAGCATAGTTTAAAATACCAGTAAAAGCTTCATCTAACTCATTTTTATTTAAATTCTTTTCGCTTAATTTTAAAGCTAGTTCATTGATTAATTGCACTAAATAATAATGCTGCTTATCAACATTATCAATATTTGTTTCATAGTCTTTATTCCAAGCAAATATTATTTCCATAACCTTTCCCTTTATTTTAATTTATCCCAACTTTTCCCAACACTCAAACTCGTTTTTAATTTAACTTTTAAACCATAAGCATTTTCCATTATATTTTGAGCTATTTTTGAAAATTCTAATACATATTCATCTTTTACTTCAAAAATTAATTCATCGTGAATTTGCAATATCAATTTTGCATTTTCACTCAAATATGGATAAATCTTAATCATAGCTAATTTAATTAAATCTGCTGCTGAACCTTGCAAAATGCTATTTATACATTCTCTATCGTTTGCATTATTTATCTTAATATCATTTGTATATTTGAAAAATCTTTTCCTACCTAAAAGCGTTTTGATATAACCTAAGTCTTTTGTTTGCTTTTTTGTATTTTCAAAATATTCTTTAATCAAACTAAAAGAAGCAAAATATTTTTTAATATAATCACTAGCATCGCTATATGGTATTTTCAACTCTTCACTAAGCCTTCTAGCACCCATTCCATAAATTAGACCAAAATTTATGCTTTTTGCATAATTTCTTTTATCTTTATCGCTCGTGCCAAAAATCTCAATAGCAGTTCTTGTATGAATGTCTTCATCAAATAAAAATGCTTTTAATAAATTTTCATCTTGGCTAAAATGAGCCAACATTCTAAGCTCAATTTGAGAATAATCAAGACTAATAAACGAATAACCTTTTTGCGGGATAAAAGCTTCTTTTAAATAACTTGCGTATTTGCTTCTAGCAGGGATATTTTGTAGATTTGGATTGTTTGAACTAAGTCTTCCTGTTGCTGTGCCTGTTTGTAAAAAGTTTGAACGCACTTTGAAATTTTCTTGATTATTTATATTTAACTCAAGCAATGGTAAAACATAGGTGCTAAGGACTTTGCTAGCGGTTCTATATTCTAAAATCAATTCAGCAATAGGATGCTCTATGCTTTGTAAGGCTGCTTCATTAGTTGAGCCTTTATAATTATCAGGTAGTTTTAATTTATCATATAAAATCTCTTTAAGTTGCTTTGGAGAATTTAAATTAAAGCTTAAGCCAACCATATTAAATATCTGATTTTCTAATTCTTTTAAATTAAGCTCTAATATATTTTGAAGATTTAATAATTTTTCTTTATTTAGTGTAATTCCATTATTTTCTAAAGAAATTAAAACTTTAATAAACTCACATTCAAAATCAAATTCTTTTTTGCGTTCATCATCTAAGTTTTTAAAAGCGTGTTCATAAATTGCTTTAGTTATAAACGCATCTTCGCTTGCATATTCACAAGCTAATTTGGTATCAATATCGCTAAAATTTTCGCCCTTTTTAACTACTTCTTCATAAGCTAAACAAGTATAATCAAAATACTCCTTAGCAAGATAATCAAGTGAGTATTTAGAACTTGAATCAAGTAGCCAAGCAGCTATCATACTATCTTTAAATTTCTTTGGATACGAAATACCTAAATCATTTTTCAGCATTTTTAAATCAAATTTTAAATTATGACCTATTATTACTTTTTCAAATATCTTATTTATAGCTTTTATTGCATCTTCTTTAGCAATATTTTTTGCATTTTTATGTAGTATTGGAACATAATAGCTTTTATCTTGATTGCAAAACGAAAATCCAACTATCTTATCATCATAATTAAGCCCTGTTGTTTCGGTATCAAATCCAACCTCATCTCCTAAATTGTCTATAATCTTAAATAATTCTTCTTTATCATCTAATAAGGTTTTTGTATATTTTAAGCTTACTTGTTTTTCTTCTTTTATCTCGCTTTGTTTATCTATAAATTTTAAGAATTTAAATAATTCAAATTCTCTTAATTCATCTTCAATATTATTAAATATATTAATACTTGGCTTACTAGCCTTGCTTAGAAAATCTCCTAAAGGCAAATCATCAACTAATTTTGCTAATTTTTTAGATAAAACTGCATCATCTTTATGTTCGGCTAATTTTTTTTGAGAACTTTTATTACCTAATACATTTAGATTTTTATATACATTATCAAGGCTATCGTATTCGTTTAATAGTTTTTTAGCAGCAACTGGTCCAATACCAGGAATACCTTTAAAATTATCAGCACTATCGCCTACTAAGGTTAAATAATCAAGCATTTGATAAGGCTTAACTCCAAATTTCTCAATACAAGCTAACTCATTTATAATCTCATAATTCTTACCAATTAGCTCGGTATTATTATCATCAAGCAATTGATAAAGGTCTTTATCGGTTGAATAAATGCTAGTAAATAAGCCTTGTTGCTTAGCAAACTTACTAACACTAGCAATAATATCATCAGCTTCATAATTAGGAATTTCTATTGATAAAAATCCTGATTTTTTAATAAGCTCGATACATACTGGAATTTGCTCTTTTAATTCAGGCTCTAATTCTTTTCTATTAGCCTTATAATCAGGCAAAAGCTCTTTTCTAAATGACCCGCCCGAGCTATCAAGTGCAAAAACTACATAATCACATTCAATTTCTTCAACAATTTTTAACATAAAATTTAATAAACCAAATATCATTCCTATTGGTTTTTCATCTTTTGCACTTTTTAAATTCCTCATCGCATAATAAGAGCGAAATAGCACATTTAAAGTATCTACTACTATTATTTTTTTCATATTTTCTACCTTTGATTTTGCCTTTATGTTATCAAAAGAATAATTAATAAAACTAATAAAAAACTAATTTTCATTTTTAATTTACTTTAAAGTTTAATTTAATAAATTTCGTGTTTTTTAAAGGAGATTTTATGAAAAAAATTAGCGATTTTATTTCAAAAAATTTAGCTATTTTGGTTTTAGTTTGCACTGCTTTTGCTTTGTTTTATCCAAGTATTTCTAATATTATTAAGACAAGTTATGTTAATTATTTGCTTGGAATTATTATGTTTGGAATGGGGCTTAGCGTTAGAGCTAGTGATTTTAAGGAGTTATTTTTAAGACCTAAAGATGTGATTATAGGTATTTTTGCACAATTTATAATAATGCCTTTTATAGCTTTTGTTTTGATTTTTGTTTTCAAACTTGATAGTGCTTTAGCAATAGGTGTTGCATTAGTTGGTGCTTGTCCTGGTGGCACTAGCTCAAATGTGATTAGTTACCTAGCAAAAGCTGATGTTGCTTTATCAGTTAGCATTACAAGCTGCACTACGATTTTAGCTCCGATAATTACTCCATTTATTACTTATTTATTAGTTGGAAAAAGCATTGATATTAACGCTATTTCAATGTTTG
This sequence comes from Campylobacter sp. RM12647, assembly GCF_020138135.1. Lineage (NCBI taxonomy): Bacteria > Pseudomonadati > Campylobacterota > Epsilonproteobacteria > Campylobacterales > Campylobacteraceae > Campylobacter > Campylobacter sp. RM12647. The sequence goes on from NZ_JACGAS010000016.1 coordinate 18,989, forward strand.
TTAGCATTATTCAAGTGATTATTATTCCTATTTTATTAGGTGTTTTAGCTCATAAGTTTTTACCTAAAATTACTGAAAAATTACAAGATATTTTGCCACTTATTTCAACCTTTGGAATTGTAGCTATAGTAATGAGTGTAGTTGGTGCAAACGCAACAAAAATCTTAGATAATTTAGGCATTATTTTAGTAGTTGTAATGCTTCATAATGTCTTAGGCTATCTTTTAGGCTTTTTTGCGGGAAAAATCTTTAAATTAGAATTAGCAAAACAAAAAACTCTAGCAATAGAAGTAGGAATGCAAAACTCAGGCTTAGCTGCTTCACTAGCAACTACTCATTTTGCTGCTTATCCTTTAGCTGCTGTTGTGGCTGCTTTATTTAGCGTATGGCACAATATTTCAGGTGGGATTTTAGCAACAATTTTTAGAAGATTTTAATATTTTAAATTCCTATTTTAATTTTAAAATAGGAATTATTTTAAATTAACTTGTAAAACTAAACTAGCTTCTTTTAAATAATCAACAACTTTTTTTAATCGTTTTAAATTCTTCTTCGCTTTTTGGCTTTTCGCCTGTTTTTTCACATTCAGCTAAGTATTTTTCATAGCTTTGAGTTTTTGTTTTAAAAAATGCTTTAAGCTTTTTAAACATTGCTTGTCCTTAATCTTGTATAAGCAAACTTGCTTCTTAATTAACCTCAAGCACAATTAGAATTTAAACGCTCTTTCTCACGCTTTAAAAATTCTTCTTTGCTTAAAGGCTCTTCATTTGGGTATTTTTCCTTATGTTCTCTTAAATAAGCTTCATAATCAGGAATACCACAAGCTGCTTTGAGTTTATCAAAAAATCCCATAGCTTTCTCCTTAAGTTAAAATAAAATCTAAAGATAACATAAAATATTTGCTAATCAATCTCTTTTATGCTCTAATCTAAATTCTCTTGGATTTTGTGGATTTTTACCTTGCCATAATCCTAATTTATTGGCTCTTGCGTATTTTTCATCATCTAAATATTTTTTCGTATAGTTTTGATACGACCACGCACAACCATTTCTTACCATTGCTTTATTTATATCTTCGCCATTAGCATAGACAATACCTACAACCCGTCCATATTTATCTTTGTCTTTAATCTCTAACTTAATATCTTTATTTTTAAGAAAATCACTTAGCATATTTTTACAAAATTGCCCGTATTCTTGAGCGCTTTCAGGTGCGTCTATACCATAAAATCTCACTTTGATTTTTTCTCCTTTGCTAAGCAAAACTATAGTATCTCCATCACTTACTTTTTCTAGTGAATACTCTTTAGTAAAAGAAGTAAAATAAGAAAAATTTGCAACTACTAAAAAAATAATTAAAGCAATTATTTGGTATTTAAATGGTAATTTTTTAATTAATTGCATTTGTGCTTTTGTTGGTTTTTTCATATTAATCCTTAAAATTATTTTTTTATATAATATTATTTTTAAAAGGATTTTACAATGGTTTTTATAAAAGGTTTTATATTAATATTATCATTAATTGTTGCTATCGGAGCTCAAAATATGTTTATAATAAAACAAGCAATATTAAAAAATCATATAATTTTAATATGCAGTATTTGTTTTATTTGCGATGCTATTTTACTTGCTTGTGGAGTATTTGGAGTTGGTAAAGTATTATTAAAAAACGAAACAATAAGTTTAATAGTTACAATTTTAGGTATATTATTTTTAATCACTTATGCGATGATTTCACTAAAATCAGCCTTTATGAACACTAATTGTGATTTTCAAAATGATAATGAAAAATTAAGTGTAAAAAAAGCAATAATTTTAACCTTAGCAATTACTTTACTAAACCCACATGTTTATTTAGATACCATATTTTTAGTTGGAGCAAACGCTATAAATATTCAACAAAATGAAAGGATATTATTTTTCTTAGGTGGTGTATGTGCTTCTTTTTTGTGGTTTTTTTCTTTAGGATTAGGAGTTAGTAAAATTAGTAAAATACTTTTAAATAAAAAAATATATTTTTTTATAGAAATATTAACTAGCCTAATAATGATTTATATAGCTTATGATTTATTAAAAATTTTAATCGATTAGCCATAAAATAGCTTTTTTGTTATTATTTTACGCTTTCTAATTTTAACTTCTTGATGATTTTAAATTCTAGTATTTAAAAAATTAGTCTAATCATAATTTTAATTTTTATTTATACATTAAGCTTTATTATAAAAATAACAGAGCTTAATGTTTTTATAACTTTAAGATAAAAATATTAAATCAGTTTTGTATTTTATTTTTATTCTTAGCTTTTTGTACAAAATATAATGCTATTAACGCTATTGCAAATCCTAAGATAAAAGTTAAACCATAAGAAGCATATAGTTCTAATGCCAAACGCTCTTGCGATATAAATTTATCAAATTCCCCTACACTTTTTACTAAGTTAATTGTTGCTTCAATATTTTTCAACGAGTTATAAGGATTATTAGGATTCTTTAAATACAACATAAAAGCAAATACCTTAGTGCTAAATAAACTAGCAGCTATTAAACCTACAATAACACCAATACCGATATTTTTCTTTTTTTTCATTTTTTCCTTTAATTTTATTTTCTTTATTTTTAATTTTAAAATGGATTAAAGGCAAAATATAGGCAAAATAACTTTGCAATATTTAATCTTACAAATTATTTAGCTTTTAATAATTCTGTTCTTTGCTATTATCTTTTGCACTAATTTTGCCGTTATTTGGTATTGAAAACCAATTATTACTTAGCCTATAGCTTGTAAAATTTTTTGATAATTACTTTGTTGAATTGCTTTATATACAAAATAAATATCTATTAAAACATAAATATATAAAGCCCATAAAATAAATATCCCTATAAAAAGAAATACACTAATTAAGCCTATTAAAAATATTCCTAATTTTAAAAAACCTAAAGACCTATTACCTTGATAAAACCTATCAATACCTAATATCCCGAAGAAAAACCCTAAATTCATTGCCAATATAGGGTGTTTGTAATTAATACAAGAAAGATTTTTGAATTTCTCTTCACTTAAGCTGTCAAGTTTATTGCTTAGCATAAACTTTTGCTCGCTTGATATTTTATTATCAAGCAACATTAAATAAGAACTTTTGTCCATAATGACTCCTTTGATTAAATAAAAGAGCTATTGTAATACCCCCCCCCGCTAACAAGAAGTTAATGGATTAAAATTATTTAATAATTATTCAAGATTTTTAAAAATAAAATTATAAAAAAAAGATAAAAAATATTTGCTAATAAAGATAATTTGTATTAGCTAACTAGCTACTTATCTTTATCAGCATTTTGTTTTACGCTTGCTTGTTTGTTCTATGAAAAACTCCTTTTTAGTTAAAGGAGTTTTATCAGGGTGCATTTTCTTAAAATGCTCTAAATATTTTTCATAATCAGGTGCTCCAAGCATTGCGTAAAAAAACTCACGAAGCTGCTTTTTCATAAACCACTTCTTTAAGTGGAATGCTAAACCTATTAGAATAACTTTCTTTCCAAATTAGAACGAATTTAATTCCAACTATTATGGTAACTAATAAGAAGAAAATCGTTAAAATAGCATTTACTACATTAGAATGTGCTACTTGTTTAGCTTTATTAAATTCTTTTAAAGTTGCTTCACTATTATCTCCTGCATTAATTTTTACTAATAGTTCATCAGCTTTAGCAAAATTAATTTGAGCTGTTGCTACGTGAGAAATTGAGTTTGCGATTTTACTTTCACTTTGTGGCAATACCTTTGCAATACCTGCTGTAAATGTAGTTGAGATTACAAAAAGCGCAGGTAAAACAATAGCTAAGATATACTTTCTTTTTCCCATTTTAATAAATACAGAGCCACATAAAAACATAGCAACTACTGCTAAAAGTTGATTTGATACACCAAAAAGCGACCAAAGTGAATAAATTCCGCCAAGTGGGTCAATCGCACCACCATATAAGAACCAGCCCCATCCAGCAACACAAATTAAAGTAGCGAATATATTTGCTCCTAAATTACTTGTGTTTGCAAGTGGCTTATAAACATTTCCTAACATATCTTGAACCATAAATCTACAAGTTCTAGTTCCCGCATCAACTGCTGTTAAGATAAATAATGCTTCAAATAAAATAGCGAAGTGATACCAAAATGCCATCATTTCCTTTCCACCGATTAGCTCGTGAATAATTAATGATAAGCCTATTGCAAATGTAGGTGCTCCACCTGTTCTACTTAATATAGTGCTCTCACCTATATCATTAGCAAGTGTTTGAATATCAGCAGGAGTTACGCTAAATCCCCAAGCACTAATAGCTGCACTCGCACTCTCAAGTGTCGTGCCTATAATTGCTGGTGCTGAATTTATTGCAAAATATACTCCAGGTTGAAGTATGCAAGCAGCAATTAAAGCCATAATAGCAACTGCACTCTCCATTAACATTGAGCCATAACCTACCATTTTTGCTTGTGTTTCATTTTCTAGCATTTTTGGACTTGTTCCACTAGAAATTAATGCGTGAAAGCCTGAAATCGCCCCACAAGCAATATTTATGAATAAAAATGGAAATAATCCACCCGCAAAAACAGGACCTGTGCCATCTATAAAATGTGTAACTTTTGCCATTTTAATTTCAGGAGAAACTAAAACAACACAAATAGCCATTATCAAAATTACACCGATTTTTAAAAATGTTGAAAGATAATCTCTTGGTGCAAGTAAAAACCAAACCGGTAAAATCGCAGCTATCATTCCATAGCCCATCATTATAAAGCTAAGTTCAAGAACGCTAAAATCAAAATGTCTTGCTAAATCAGGGTCGTTTGCTACAACTTTTCCTAAATATAAAGCTATCATAAGTAAAACAAAGCCAATTATACTAGCTTCTCCGACTGCACCTGGGCGAATAAATCTCATATAAATTCCCATAAAAATAGCAATAGGAATTGTTGAAGCTATTGTAAATGTCCCCCAAGGAGAATGTGCTAAAGCTTTTACAACAACCATAGCTAAAATAGCAATGATAATTAGCATAATAAGAAAAATTCCTATCATAGAAACAACACCAACGAAATTCCCCATCTCGTCTTTAATCATTTCGCCAAGACTTTTTCCACCGCGTCTGCTTGATACAAAAAGCACAACAAAATCATGCACGCTACCAACTAAAACGCCACCAATTAATATCCATAATACACTAGGCAAATATCCCATTTGAGCTGCTAGGATTGGTCCAACAAGTGGTCCTGCACCTGCAATTGCAGCAAAGTGATGGCCAAATAAAACATATTTGTTTGTAGGAACAAAGTCTTTTCCATCGTTAAGTGCTACAGCAGGAGTAATCTTAGTAGCATCAACGCCGCAAAGCTTAGTTTCTATAAACAAAGCATAAAATCTATAGCCGATTGTATAAATACAAACAGCAGCTACAACTATCCAAGCAGCATTTATTGTTTCGCCATTATTTAAAGCAATAACGCCCATACAAAATGCTCCAAGAATAGCAACAACTATCCATAAAAGCTTATTCATAGCTTCTCCTTAAAAATAAATTAATTTTTTAATCTAATTAAAAATGTGAGTAAGTATTATAATCTAAAATTATAATACTTATAAGAATTTTATATTAAAAGATAAAAATATAAAAAAATTACGAGTTAAATTATTAATATTTATTATAAATGTTTCCATAATACTCAATATTCTCTGCATTGCCTAAAGCATTTACTTTATCTGCTATTTTTTGAGCGTTAATTTCTAAATCAAATTCACTAGCTTCACTAAAAGCCATATTAACATCTATAACACTATCTAATCGCTTAATGGCATTAAAAGTTGCTAAAGTATTGTCAAAATCACTAGCTTCAATTAAAACGATAAATTTTTTATCAATTACTTGCTCTATGTTGGCATCTTTTATATTTTTTATTTCGTTTTCAAATTCTTCATTTGCAATAACTACTAAAGATGAAATCATTAAAAATCCTTTTTGTATAAAATTTTTGAATAAGCATTGAGCTTTAATGTATTTTTATCAAATAATATTGAATTAAGATATAAATTACCTATATTTATTTTATCCTTACCTATACAAATATTATTTTCTAAATCGCAAGAATAAGCAAAGTTTAAATTATCACTTAAAGCGCAATTATAAACTAAATTATCACTTTCTATATTAGTAATTTCATTTAATTGATCATCATTAATTATAACTTTTCTATCAGTTGAGCAAGAAATAATATTATCTTTTTTATAATCTACATTATAAATATTATCTTTATGAACTTCCTTGCTTATAAAATCATTAGAATTTAAATCATAAACAACTATTTTTCCACTTTCAAATCCTAAAGCAATTTTTGCCTTTTCTTTATTAATACTTGCAGCATTTATGCTTGCATTTGAAAAATGAACTTTTTTTATTAAGTTAAATGATAAATCTCTTATGATTAGTTCGCTTCCTAAAGAAGTAAGAATTATTTTATCTTTATATAAAAATGCCTTATTAATATCGCTTGAGATTTTAAATTTCAATAATTTATTATCTTTATAAATGTTTAAAGTCTTTAATCCATCTTTTGAGCTAATTGCTAAAATGCTACTATCGTAATCATCAATAAAAATAATATTATCATCAAGGCTTAAAACCTTATCATTATTTTTATAAATATCATTGCCACACGCCACAAATTCATTATTAATATAGTTTATATAACAATCATATTCTAAATATTCTAATTCATTTAGGTTTAGCTCACTTGCTAAACCTAAACTAGCTATAAATAATAGCAATTTTTTCACTTTAATCCTTCATTTATTACATCAAGTAAATTTGAACGATGTTTGCCTAATTCATCATTTCTAAAATCAGGTTTAAATGTGTTTTTGATTCCACTATCAATATTTGCTTGTGGTGCGTGGCATTGAACGCAGTTATATCTTGCTTGAGATATAGAATCAAGTTTTTTCTCATTTCTTAAATCATAATAATGGCTTGCTGGCATAGGAGTTGCTTCTTCAATACTAAGCTTTATACGCTCATTATCAGCACCTAAATCATGACAGCTAAGACACATATTATTATCTTGAGTAATTGGTAAAAAATCTTCTACATTGTGTGGAATTTGTGGTGGAGCATTTAAATAAGCTCTTTCAAAACGCTCTGCTTCTCCAGCTTCTTTTTCAGAGTATGTAAAATTCTTGATTTCTAATTTTGTTTCATCGTTTAGTGAATGTTTTCTTAAACCAATTTCAGTATCACTCACACTAGCAGCAATCAACAAACTACTAGCAGCTAAACTTAAAAATATTTTTTTCATTTTTTTCCTTTCAAAAAATTAATTAAATTAAAATTAAGTGCATCATCATCGCATACTTCAATACATCTAGCACACTTAATGCACTCACTATTGCTAACATTACCACTATATTTTGTAATAAGTGATAATACTTGAGCTTCTGGACAAATCATTTTGCATTTCATACATTTAGTGCATTTATTTAAATCATAACTTACTTTTAACATAGCAAATTTTGAAATTAAACTATAAAAAGCACCTAATGGACAAAGATGCGAACAAACTAAATTCCTTTGCACAAATAAATCAAGTAAAAATATAATAATTGCAACAAATATAGCCGAAGTTTGCATAAAAATTATTCCCCTAGTAATTATTCCTATATGAGAATACTTTTCAAATACTGGCTCATTTGCTATCAAACACAAAATCAAAATACTAAATAATATAAAATATCTAGTGTTTTGTTTAAAATTAGTCAGCTTAGAGCTTTTAAAACTTGTGTTTTGCTTGATAAAATCTGCTAAATTTGTAATCAAATTAACAGGACAAACAAAAGAACAAAATACGCGACCCAAAAATAAAGCATAAATAATAAAAACTAAAAATGCAGATATAAATAATCCCACATTAAGAGTAAAAATTGCTAAAAATATTTGCAAATACGCAAAAGGGTCGCTTAAGCTAATACTATTAAATAATAGCGAAGAGCTAAGATTTCCTTTTAAAATAAAATCAGCACTAGGTAATATAAATAAAACTAAAAGTCCTAATTGGATAAATCTTCTTAAAATCAAATATTTATTTTTTAATATCTTCATTAAAATTCTCCATCATTTAGGTAATTTATAGCTTTTTTCTCATCGTGTTTTTTGCTAGTATCTATGTGTTTTAATCTTTCATCATCACCACTAACCCAGCCTTTAACATAATTATCATTTCTCTCACCCAATATAAAACTAGTAGGCAAAATAACAATAGCTGGCTTTTTAGTAATACAAACTTTTTCACATAAACCACAACCCACACAATAATCATAATCAACCTTAGGCACTAACATTGCATGTTTTTTAGTTCGCTCATTTCTTTTATATTCAAGCTTTAAAGCTTTATCTATAAAAGGACACGCCCTATAGCAAGCATCACATTGAATTCCAAAATGAGCTACACAAGAGCTTTCATCTACTATTGCACGACCAATATTTACTAAAGAAATTTTATCAATACTTTTATCTAGCGCATCTGTCGGACAAGCCTTAATACAAGGCAAATCATCGCATAAATAACAAGGAATTTCATTTGCACTAAATTTAGGAGTTCCTAAACTAGCAAATTCCCCTATCTTAGCTAAACTTAAAGTATTATAAGGGCAAGCTTTTACACATTTAGCACAACGAATGCAATTAGCCAAAAAATGTTTTTCACTAACAACTCCTGGTGGGCGTAAGAAAAAACCTTTCTTTAACTCAATTTTGCTTTCACTTTTTGGTGTATCGTTTAGTTTGAATATACTAAAAGTTCCAACACCAACTGCTAAAATCTTTATAGTATTTGTAAAAAATTGCCTTCTCATAAATATTACGCCTTAGTTATTTTTACTGCACACTTTTTAAAATCAGTTTGTTTTGAAATTGGACAAGTTGCATCTAATGTAACTTTATTAATATAAACATTCTCATCAAACCAAGGAACATAAACAAGACCTCTTGGTGGTTTATTTCTTCCACGCATATCAATACGAGCTTTAACTTTTCCACGGCGAGATTCTATCCATACTAATTCTCTTTGCTCAACTCCTAAAGCTTTAGCATCTTCTGGGTGAATATAACACATAGCTTCAGGAACTGCACGGAATAATTCAGGAACTCTCATTGTCATTGTTCCACTATGCCAATGCTCTAAAACCCTACCAGTACATAACCAGAATGGATATTCTTCAGATGGTCTTTCAGGTGCTTTCATAAATGGTCTAAAGAAAATCTTAGCTTTATTTGTAATTGCTGTTGCTTCTTCGCTTGTTGGTTTTACTAAATCACCACTTTTAATTGATTTATCAAAATCCCCATAGAATGCAAAATCACCTTCAGGATTTGCTTTTTTAGCATATACATCATATTTTGTATTAAATCTCCATTGAGTTTCTTTACCATCAACAACAGGCCATCTTAAGCCCCTTACCTTATGATAAGTTTCAAAACTAGCTAAATCGTGTCCGTGACCAGCTCCGAATTTTCTATATTCTTCCCATAAATATTTTTGAATAAAGAAATTATAGCCTTTAAATACATTGCCATCACTACCTTTTACATTTCTACTATCGCCTTTAACTTCGCTATTTAACCAATCTTTTAAACTTTCACTATCATCTAATGAAATTTCTTTACATTCTTTATTAGCAAATAAAACATCATATAAAGTATCATCTTCTTTATATCCCATTTCTTTAGCTTTTTCTAATACGCTTGGTAATGTTGTCTTTTCATCAATTTTTACTTCATTCCAAACTTCGCTTAATTTAAAGCGTTTGCTAAGCTCTAATAATTGCCATAAATCACTCATAGCTTCGCCAACTGGCAATACTTGTTGTCTCCAATGTTGAGTTCTTCTTTCTGCGTTTCCGTAAGCTCCCCATTTTTCATAAATCATAGCTGTAGGTAAAATTAAATCCGCAACTTTTGCACTAATTCCAGGATAGCAATCACTTACTACTATAAAATTATCTTTTTCTCTAGCAGCTTTTATCCAGTGATTTGCATTTGCAGTATTTTGCCAAGGATTATTTACCATAACCCATGCGAATTTTTGTTTTCCATCTTCAAGATTTCTCATCATTTGCATAAAGTGATTTCCTTGAACACCATTAATTGTTCCTTCAGGAACTTTCCAAAGTTCTTCACTTTTAGCTCTATGTTTAGGATTTGCTACAACCCAATCAGCAGGTAAGCGGTGTGCGAAAGTTCCAACTTCTCTTGCTGTTCCACAAGCACTTGGCTGACCTGTTAAAGAAAATGCTCCATCACCTGGTTTTGCTTGTTTTCCTACTAATAAATGCACAGTGTATGCAAGTTCATTTACCCAACTACCACGAGTATGTTGGTTAAAGCCCATAGTCCAAAAGCTTACTACCTTTCTACTTTTTTCAATATATAAATCAGCTAATGCTTTTAATTTTTTCTTAAATTCTTCTATATCTTCATCAGGATTTCCTTTAGCTACGCTTGCAACATAATCTAATGTATAAGGTTCAAGTGCTTTTTTGAAATCTTCAAATTGAATTTGCCAGTTAAGTGCTGCTTGAGCTTGATGTTTCATTTCAAATTTTTCGCCATCTTTTACACCTAAATGACTTAACGCTATTGCTTCATCTTTATCTAAAGTGATTGCATTTTCTTTAGCTACGGTATCTTTTTCAGCTTCGCTAAAGCTTGGATGATTTGGATTATTTCTCATTCCATATCCAATATCAGCAAATCCTGTTGTAAATACACAATGATTTTTTACAAATTCCCAATCAATTGCTTTTGGATTGTTATATACAATTTCTCTAGCAATATAATTCCATATTGCAATATCAGAACTTGGAGTAAATATAAGTTCCATATCAGCAATGTCGCTAGTTCTTGTTGTATAGGTTGAAAGATTTACAATTTTTACTTTTTCAGGGTCTCTTAATTTTCTATCACTTACACGGCTCCATAAAATTGGGTGCATTTCAGCCATATTTGAACCCCAACAAATAATAGTATCAGTAAGTTCAATATCATCATAGCAACCTGCAGGCTCATCAATACCAAATGTTTGCATAAAGCCAATAACAGCACTTGCCATACAATGTCTAGCATTTGGGTCTATATTATTGCTTCTAAAACCAGCTTTAAATAATTTTGAAGCAGCATATCCTTCTTGAATAGTATGCTGACCACTTGCAAACATTCCTATACCATTTACACCTTGTTCTTTTAAAGCTTTTTTCATATGTTTTTCCATCTCATCAAAAGCTCTTTTCCAAGATACTGGAGCAAATTTTCCGTTCTTATCAAATTCGCCCTTAGCATTTACTCTTAATAAAGGCGTTACAAGTCTGTCTTCTCCATACATAATTTTTGCATTAAAATATCCTTTAATACAATTTAAACCACGATTTACAGGTGCTTCAGGGTCGCCCTTAGTAGCTACAATTTTGCCATTTTTAGTAGCAACCATAATACCACAGCCAGTTCCACAAAATCTACAAACTGCTTTATCCCAAGTCCATTCACTTGTTTCATCTTTTGCTAAAGCAATAGTAGGATTTATGCAAGCTGCTGCACTTGCAACTGCTGTGCTCTTTAAAAAATCTCGTCTTTGCATTTATTCTCCTTATAATAATAATGTAAAAATAGATTAGATTATTTGCTTTAAAATCTTATTGATTAAGATTAATATTTTTTTTAAAGTAAAGCGCATAAATATTATCAACATTAAATTAACTTAAAATTCTTAATTCAATAAAAATTGAAAAAACATTCATAAAATAATATAAAATATTTAAAAATTAAATTAAATTTAAAAAAATATATTAATTGCCATCAATTATTTTTAAGCTTTTTTATATTAAAGTAGTGTTTCAAATTTTCACAAGGTGTATAAATGAAAAAACCAACAAACAAACTTTTATTAGCCCTTTGCATAGTAATTGGGATTTTTATTGGTGGTGGAATTTATACTTTTATAATAGCAGATGGCTTTTTAATGATGACTTCTAAACCTGAAGCCTGTAGTAAATGTCATATTATGACAGATGTTTATGATAGTTGGGCAAAAGGTGAGCATTCAAGCAATGCAGGTTGCGTAGATTGTCATTTACCTCAAGGTGATGTGGTAGCTTATTGGACTAAAAAAGCTTATCACGGATTAAAACACGGCTATTATTTTACAGTAGGAGGAAATCCACCTAATTTAGAACCTACCGAAATGACACACGAAGATGTTAATCGCAATTGTGCGACTTGTCATAAAGACTACGCACATAATGCAATCAATGCAACGACAAAATTAAATAGCGAGCCACTTGATTGCCTTAGCTGTCATAGAACAATAGGTCATTTACATAATTAAAAGGAGAAAATATGTCAAAATCAGTTTATGTTGCGGCTATTGTGGTAGCTGCTTTAGGTGGTGCAGGCTTATTTGCACTTAATACAAACATTGCAGAACATAAAGGTGAAAGTAAAACTCAACCATTAAAAACTTTTGAAATTAGTGATGAAGAACCAGATTTTGCAAAATGGGGTAGAAATTTCCCAGCTCAATTAGATGGTTATTTACAAATGAAAGATGAGTATATTGAAACACCATTTGGTGGAAGCTTACCTTATAGTAAGATTATTCGCTGGCCGGCTGCAACAACATTTTGGAATGGATATGCTTTTGCGGTTGATTATTCTAAACCAAGAACTCACTATTACTCACAAATTGACCAAATGGAAACAAAAAGAAACAATAAAGAATATCTAAATGCTCACGGATTACCTGCATTTAAAGGTCAGCCTGGTGCTTGTGTAAATTGCCATACTGGATTTTTAACTGCTATTTATAAAAGTGATAAATTAAGCCCAAGTTTTATGCTGGGTAAAACTGAAGTAATGGGTGCAAAGAAAATGGGATTTTTTGACGCATTTGGTGAAAAAGGCGAAGCTATGAAAGAAGCTTGGACAAATATGAATAAAATGCCTTATTTTGATGTTATGAAAAAAGTAGAAGAAAAATACGGAGATGGAATTCACGGCTCTCATATGGGATCAACCTGTGCAGATTGTCATAACCCAGATGATATGAGCCTTCGTGTAACTCGCCCTGCTTTTGTTAATGCTATGGTTTTAAGAGGCTATGAAGCAGACGCTAAAAGTGGTATCAAAGCTAGTAGAAAAGAAATGAGAAATTATGTTTGTATGCAATGCCACGTTGAGTATTATTTTGAAGGTAAAGATAGCACTTTAACATTCCCATGGACAAAATGGAAAAAAGATGAAGCATTTAAAATAGAGAATTTTGATGAATACTATGATGAAAAATTTGCAAATGGCGAATTCCCATATGATTACATTCAAAAAGATACAAAAACAAAAATAATTAAAATGCAACACCCAGAAGCTGAAATGTATTCAAGCTCTTTACATTATAGAAGTGGTGTAACTTGTGCAGATTGTCATATGCCATACAAAAGAGATGGAGCAAACAAAGTAACTAATCACAATATACTATCTCCATTAGCTGATATAAATGCAGCTTGCAAAACTTGCCATCCACAAAGCGAACAAGTATTAAAAGATAGAATTAGCTTTATTCAAAATCGCCACGCTTATGAGCTTAGAGGTTGTGAAAATAACTTATTAGCATTAATTGCTGATATAAAAACAGCTCGTGAAGAATTAGCAAAACTTCCTGAATTTGCAAATCTTGAAGATAAAGCAAGAGATGATGCTATTTCAAAAGTTATAGAAAAAGCACAATATGCTCATAGAAAAGCACATATTAGATGGGACGTATCATTTAGTGAAAATAGCTATGGCTTCCACTCACCACAAGAATTTATGAGAATTATAGGTCAATGTAAAGAAGTAGCTAGAGAAGGACAAGTAGAGTTAGCAAATGCGTTAGCTCCTTATGGAATTAAAATTGAATTAACAAAAACAGCAACAATTCCAGCAGCACCTCTAAAGCTAGATCACAAACCACCAACAGGTTCTCTACCAACAGAAACTATGAAAAAAGTTGATGAGGATGTAAAAAATCTAAACTTTAAATAAAAAATTGCGAGATTTTCTCGCAATTTACTCATTAATTAAAGCCCAATTTTAATAGCATAAAAATTAAAACATTATATAATTGAAAATAAGAATTTAGTTTAAATATATTTTAATTAGTGTTAAAGCTAACTAATTTAATTGCTAAAATAATGTAATCTTAAATTATCAAAAAAAGGCTTATATTATGCAAAATGATAAAGAAATAATTCTGATAGTAAATCTTAAAAAAAGCTTATTGTTTTCTATATATAAATCACTATTTTTATTATTTCCTAATGTTATTGTATGCTTGTTTATCATTTTAATTTTTGCTTGTTCTTTGTATTTTAATGATGGTTATTTAGTGATATTGCTATTTGTTTTATTTGCCCTTCCTCACCATTTTCGTTTTATGCTTTTTCCACTTATGATAAGAAAAATTATCTGTTATGATGAGTATTTTGAAATCATTAGGCTTTTTAGTAAAACAAGGATATATTATGATAATTTAAAAGAATATTATTTCGAATATTTAAAAACTAGATTTTCATCACACAAGATTTTGCATCTATCTTATAAAAACAAATTCTTTAGCAGCATTATAAACACCGAATTGCTTAATCCAGATGATTTAGAAAAATTAATAGAATTATTAAACGCAAAGGGTATTAATAAAAAAGTTTCAATCATAGATGATAAAATATTTTATAATGTTTTTAGTATTGTAGATAAAATCTTTAAAATTTAAATCTAAGTTATTAAGAGTTTTAAAGGTATTACAACTAATAAAAGTAGCACAAATATAATCTGTATTAAAAATCAAATTCTCATTTTAAATTCTAAATTTTAAAACTAAACTTATTTGTAAAATCTAAAATATTAGAATTTAAAATATACACAATTAATAGTATTTTAAATAGCTTTTATTAGTAATTTTTCATATTAAATTATGAAATTTAAATTATAAATTTCAAATACAAATTCTTATTTTAAATTCCATAATATTTAACATCAAAATAAATGAAATAACAACTAGAATATAAAAACTGCTGTTAAGAAACCTACCTTGATTTTTATAAATATAAGTAAGTATAAAGGTTAGAAAAACCTAGATTATGTTAAAACAAAGATAATGACTAATTATGTAATAAGGATACGAGAATAACTAAATGAAGTTTGTATCCGTCCCCTTCTAAGTAAAAATAAATCAGAATAAGTTTTTGAATAGAAAAAATCTATTAATTTTTAAATTTATTAAATGAAAACAGAAAAAATTACAAAGCAAATATTTGCCTTGTAAATCCACATTCTCAACCATTGCAACATTTTAAAATTGTGATAATAAAAACTTACTATTAGCTTTAAATTATAGATAAAAATATTTAAAGCCAAGAATTTTTTTACTCGCTAAAGTTAGATGAATTTTTATGGAATATATTGCTTAAGCTTGACTTAATATTATTTTTGCGAAACTCAAACTGCATAAAATATCATTAAAATATGATTTTAAGGACTTAATAAGATTAATTTAATTTTACCTATTTTGTAAAATTTAATAACGATTATACATATTTTTCGTGCATTAGTTTTTATACTTTAAAAGCTCTTTAAATTCCATTATAAAACTTTAACGATATTACAATCAAGTATTTTAAAAATTCGCCACATTTTGTATATGATATATATATTTACTACTTACATTTTTTAATGTTATTTTTACAATTTTAATTATAATTTTATTTGCTTTGCTAATAAAAAACACTTAAAACTCTAATCTTTTATATTTTTAAAATTAGTTTAAAATTTAATAAAATATATATTAACTTAAAAACTATGGAATTTAAAATAAAAGTTTATTTTTTAAATCTAATTTTAGCCAAACTACTATTTTATATTCCAAATAAATCTATCTATAAATACCATAAAATCTAAAAAATTGAAATAAGAATTTCAAAACTTAATATAAATTGTAAAGAATAAATAAGATACCAATTATAAACAAGTAAAATTATTGAAATTCTTTTGATAAGTTATTTATATTAGTTAGAAAAAATCATTTTAATCTTAAATTTTATTTTGACTTTCATAATTTAAATTAGTATTTGCAAATTCCAATTTGCTTAAGATATATTTAGCAAAATCTTCACTATCATTTGGACATTTACACACATTATAATCACCTTTATACTGATGTCTATATTCAATATCTAATTCTAAAATAGTTTCAGAACAATCAATACAAAATGATAGTGGATATATTAAAACACTTTTATTGCCTAATTTATCTAATTCATCACTAAGTGCAGGTTCTAACCATTTTACAGGTCCTAATTTTGACTGATAAGCTAATTTAATTTCTTTAAAATCGTTTTGTAATTTATCCTTTAATATAGCAAAATGTTCTTTTATATGCTCTTCGTAAATATCACCCTTTTCTATAGTTTTTATCGGTAAAGAATGTGCTGATATTATCAAGCAATCAATATTTTTATATTTTTGTATCTCATTTAAAATAATATTATTATAAAGCTCATCTTGGTAAAAATAAGGTATTTCTTTTATACTGATTTTTTTATCAAAATTTTTATAAAAATCTTGTAAAGATGATGTGGTAGTAGTTATAGAATGATGTGGATATAAAGGAAATAGTATTATTTCATCATTATCTTTAAAATCATATTTAGCTAAGACTTCTTTAGCAAAAGGCGGAACATAAGTTGATATAAAATCAAAATGAAAATCTTTTTGCAAAGAATTTAATTTATCACAAAGAGATTTTTGGATTTTAGTTAAAGGACTTTTACCACCTATTTTATTATAATTTTCTTTCATAGATTTAATACGAAATTTTCTTATCATAAATGCTACAAGACTTCTTAAAAAATCTGATTTTATTCCCAAAATATTTGGGTCATTAAACATATTTTTTAAAAATACTTCACATTCATCAATTTGATTTACGCCACCCATATTGAGTAAAAAAACATACTTCATATACAAACCTAAAATTATCCAAGTAAGATACTTGGATAAATATTATTTGTCTTCATTAAAAGAACCCAATTTGAGAATTTTTTGCATTCTTTTTGCAACCAATTCATCAAGATTTAATGGTTTTAGTTCTTCTATTTTTTCTAAAACATAATTTTGTATATTATTTGCAGTAATCTCTTTGTTTCTATGAGCAATGCCTTCTTCTATAATATCATCTATTAACCCTTGCTCATATAAATCATCAGCACTTATTTTCATAGCCTTTGTTGCAGCTTCACTTTTACTTGGGTCATTCCATAATATAGCAGCACAACCTTCAGGAGATATTACAGAAAACACTGAATTTTTAAGCATAGCTAATTTATCAGCTACACCTAAAGCTAAAGCTCCACCACTACCGCCTTCTCCAATTACTATGGAAATAATTATTGTTTTTAAAGCGCTTAATTCATATAAATTTGTAGCAATTGCCTCACTTTGACCACGCTCTTCAGCTCCTACTCCAGGATAAGCACCTGGAGTATCTACTAAAAATACAATAGGTATTTTAAATTTTTCAGCCATTTTAGCAAATCTTAAAACCTTACGATAACCCTCTGGATGTGGCATACCGAAATTTCTATGTAATTTATATTTTGTTCCACGACCTTTTTGTTCGCCTATTAACATTACTTTTTGCTCGCCAATATAACCAGCAAAACAAACTATAGCAGGGTCATCTCTAAATGCTCTATCTCCATGTAATTCATGGGCATTTTTTAAAATTATTCTCACATAATCAAGAGAATATGGTCTATCAGGATGTCTTGCTAGCTGTAGTTTTTGAAAATCACTTAAATTTTTATAGGTTTTTGTTAATTCTTTTTCTAAATTCTTTTTTAAAATCTTAACTGCTTCTATATCGCCTTTAATATTAGCATTAATAATATCTTCATCTAATTGTTGAATATTTTTCTCAAAATCTAAATAAGCTGCCATCTTAATTAATCCAATTTTCTAAAAATCACTGAAGCATTCGTTCCACCAAAACCAAACGAATTACTCATAGCTGTTTTAATTGTATGCTTTCTAGCCACATTAGGCACATAATCTAAATCACAATCAGGGTCAGGGTTTTTATAATTTATTGTAGGTGGAACTATACTATCTCTCATAGCCATTAGACAAATTACTGCTTCAATAGCACCAGCAGCACCTAAACAATGTCCTGTTTGACCTTTTGTAGAACTTACTAAAGGCATATCATCTTTAAACAATTCTTTCATTGCTGCTGTTTCATTTTTATCATTAGCTGGAGTTGATGTTCCGTGTGCATTAATATAATCAATTTTAATTTTATTAGCAGAGCAATCAAATCCCTTTGCCATACATAAAGCTTTTTTCATAGCTCTTAATGGGCCATCTAAAGCTGGAGAAGTTATATGATTTGCATCTGCACTTTCACCAAACCCTATAACTTCAGCATATATTCTAGCACCTCTTTTTTTAGCATCTTCATAATCTTCTAAAACAAGAGCAGCTGCACCTTCTCCCATAACAAAGCCATCTCTACTAGCATCAAATGGACTACTAGCTGTTTCTGGAGTATCATTTTTAGTAGATAAAGCTTTCATTGAAGCAAATCCACCTATACCTACTGCACAAATAGCTGATTCAGCTCCAATTACTAACATTTTATTTGCTTGATTGCAAACTATTGTTTTATAAGCTTCGCCAATTGCATGAGTTCCTGCTGCACAAGCAGTTACACAAGATAAATTTGGACCTTTCAATTTATAATCAATTGAAGCCATTCCCCCTAGCATATTAACTAGAGCTGAAGGTATGAAAAAAGGCGAAATCCTGCTTGCGCCCTTTTGCAAACATACATTAGAATTTTTCTCAATATTAGGTAAGCCACCAATTCCTGCTGCACTTACTACTCCAAATTCATCTAAATCAACTTCACTAATCACGCCATCAACCATTTTAAAATTAGCATCACTTATAGCTTCTTTTGCAGCGTGTAATCCAAGTTGAATAAATCTATCAGCTTTTTTAACATCTTTTGCATTTAATACTGTTAAAGGATCGAAATCCTTAACTTCTGCGGCAATTTTAACACTTAAATCACTGGTATCAAAAAGAGTAATTTCTCCAACACCGCTTTTTCCATCACAAATCGCCTTAAACGAACTTTCTTTATCAAGCCCAAGGGCATTTATCATTCCAATGCCAGTTACTACTACTCTTCTCAATTTAAATCCTTATTGTTTTTTTGCTTCTATGTATTTTACTATATCATTAACTGTTGCGATTTTTTGACCATCTTCATCAGGAATAGAAATATCAAATTTTTCTTCTAAAGCCATAATTAATTCAACTACATCAAGTGAATCTGCACCTAAATCTTCAATAATTTTAGCATCAGGTGTAATACTAGCTTCATCAGCTCCTAATTCTTCTACAATAACTTTTTTAACATCTTCAAAAATAGACATTTTTTTCTCCTAAAATAAAATTAAACTCGTATTCTTACAAAAAAGTGTAAATAAATTACACATACATTCCGCCATTAACTTTTAAAATCTCACCTGTAATATAACTAGAATAATCACTTAATAAAAACGCAACTGCATTTGCAACTTCGCTAGGTTTACCAAATCTAGCAAGTGGAATTGCTTTATAATAAGTTTGTTTAATTTCATCACTTAATACATCTGTCATATCACTTTCTATAAATCCTGGAGTAATTGCGTTATAACGAACTTCTCTACTAGCTGCTTCTTTAGCAAAAGACTTAGTCATAGCAATAACTCCACCTTTACTAGCAGAATAATTTACTTGACCTGCATTTCCCATCTCACCAACAACTGAACTAATATTTACAACACTACCAAAACGCTTTTTACTCATCACTTTAAATGCTTCTTTACAACCTATAAAAGTTGAATTTAAATTAGCCTTTATAACATCATCAAAATCAGCTTCGCTCATTCTTAAAACTAATTTGTCTTTTGTAATTCCTGCATTATTTACTAAATAACTTAATTCTCCATCGCAATCAATTATTGTTTTAATAGCATTTGTAAAATCACTTTCACAACTTGCATCAAAACAAATAATTGCTGCTTTACCACCATTTTTTTCAATTTCTTGTTTTAAATTCTCTGCAAGTTCAGGTTTTGAACGATAATTAATCCATACTTTTAGACCAAATCCCGCTAAAACTCTAGCTATTTCAGCACCAATGCCTTTAGATGCACCTGTAATTAATACATTTTTTCCACTAAATTTCATATTTTCTCCTAGTCTTTAATGATAATATCCGAGTGATTTTTTTCTAAAAAATTATCTTCATAATCTTTTAAATCTTTTTTAAAATCTTTTGATTTTCTCATAACAAAGGCATAATACAATATTAAAGAAAACAAAATTATCCCCGCACATATTTCATAAATCCTAGAATGCCCGTAACTAGGCTCAATCAAACCTAATAAATAAGGACTAATACCCATTCCAACATCTAAAGCTATAAAAAATGTTGAATTTGCTAAGCCCATTTTCTCTTTAGGAGATAATTTTATAGCAAGTGATTGAAGACTTGAAGTAGCGTTTCCATATCCTAAAGCACAAAAAATAGCCGATAAATACATCATTAAAGAATTGTTTGTATAAGCTAAAATTATTAAACTTGCTACATAAAACAAAATAGAAGGAACTATTACATAATCCGCACCTATTTTATCAAATACTTTACCTGAAATTGGTCTTGAAAACACACTAATACAAGCATAAAATACAAAAAATAATGAACCTGCTTCAATTAAATTAAGCTCTTTTGAATAAGAACTTATAAAAGCAATAATTGCTCCATAAACAAAACCCATACAAAATACGACATAAGCAACACCCAAAACCGATTTTTCAATGTAATTAAAAATTGAAAAAGATTTTTTAACATGATTTATCTTATGTTTTCTAAATCTTTTAACTTTTATTACTACACTTGAAATTAATGCTATTAATATACTAATTAAAGAAATTATAAAACATAAATTAAAATTATTTTTACCCACTAAATATACTGCTAAAAATGGTCCAATAGCAGAACTTAATACAACACTAACCGCATAATATCCTATACCAATTCCTCTTTTATTGCTAGGTACTAGTCTAGCTACTGCAGCACCACAAGCACAAGAGCATGCACCATAACACATACCAGCAAGCAATCTTGATAATATTAATTCAAAATTAGTTGATAAAAACAAGTAATATAAATTAGGTATAAAATACAAAACTAAACTAATAATCATAACTTTTTTTATGTTTATATTATCAATAATTGAGCCAAAATAAAGTCTTGATAATAGTGCTCCAATTACAAAAATACCATTGGCAAGACCTGCTATTGCTGTGCTAGATTGTAATATAGTTTTTGCAAAATCTGTAGAAGCAATAGTAGTAATAAAAAACACTAAACAAATAACAAAATTAATAATAAAAACACAAATAAAATTCTTATTCCAAATATTATACTTTTTGGATAATCCCATAAAAACTCCTTATAATTTTTTATTGATTTTATCAAGTATATTAATGAATAATCCAAATTCAGCATAGTCTAGATCATCACAAATTTGCTTTTCGTAATTAGAAATTAAAATATTTGCATCAAAAAACAATTCCTTACCTTTTAAACTAAGTGAAATGATTTTTTCTCTTTTATCATTTGAGCTTGAAATTTCTAAATAATTTGCTTTTTCTAGTTTCTTACAAATCCTAGACGCAATAGCCTTATCCATCTGATAAAACTCGCAAATCTCACTTAAACTAGCACTTTTTGTTGAGCTAAGATAATAAAATACTCTCCAATCAGTCGCATTAATATTAAATGGCTTTAAAATTTCATTTACTTTACTGATGATTTTTCTATTTGCATAGGTAATTTTTTTAAAAAACATGTTATTCCTAATAGTTGATAAAGTCAATTAAATTAGATTTTATAATTAAATTTGTAAATTGTCAATAAATTAGCTTTATTTTGCTAAGCTTAAAATAAAAAAAGGATACAAATGATTATATTTTTTGATTTAGATGGAACTTTAATCGATTCTACCCAGCCAATAATTACTAGCCTTAGAAAAGCCTTAGAAAGTTATAATTTTAATTTAAGTGATGAATATATAAAAACATTAATTGGAATGTCTACTGAAGGAATGTTTGAAACAATAGGAGTGCCAAAAGAGCAAGTTGCTGATATAGTTAAATTATATAGACAAAATTATAAAATATATTATAAAGACGGAACTAGTCTTTTAAATGGGGCAAAAGAAGCAGTAAAACTTGCTAGTAAAAATGCTAAAGTAGGATTAGTAACTACAAAATCTGTTTATTTTGCTAAAGAAATTTTAAAAGATTTTGATATTTTAGATGATTTTAGCGTAGTTGTGGGTGGTGATGAAGTAAAATACTGCAAACCAAATCCAGAACCAATTTATAAAGCACTAAGTCGTTTAAAAGGCTCTGAAATGCTTGCAATTAACGAACTTAAAAAAGAATTTGACTTTAGTAAAATTTATATGATAGGAGATACTTTAAACGATACAGAAGCTGCTAAAGCTGCTGGAGTGAATGCTTATGTAACTTTATTTGAATACACAGATATGAATACTCTCAAGCAAAGTTGCGATAAAATATTTAAAACCCCACTTGAATGCGTTCAAGATATTTTAAAAAAATAAATATTATAAAGTAAAACTAATTTAATAAAAAATTAGTTTTACTTACATCAATAAATTAAAATGGAATTTGAAAAATTTATTTTAATTTTAGCTATATAAAATATTCATTATTACCACTTAATTAAACCTATTTTTTAATAGGGACTATTATATCTGTATAAAATATAATATTTTAATATTTATAATGTATTTTTAGTACAATTAAGCATTAATACATACATTAAAAATACTATAAAAATTACTGCTATAATTAATTAAGATAATAATTACTAATTAAAATAATTTATATTAAAATAAATTATTATACTCCTTGTCTATAAAACACACAATCTATTTAATACTTTTAATTAAAAAACATATAGAAATTATTGTCTTTTAAAAATTGCTTTAAAATTTTTATCACTTAATTGATAAGAATCAAGCAACTCAAGAGATTTTACCATATGCAATGTGCCTTTTTTATATTTTTGAAAATGTTCGGAATTAATATGTTTATTATAAGATTCTTGGTCTTTATAAATTTCTAAAATATTAATTATATTATTATTTTTTACAAGCATCATTGGATAAATAGATATTACACCCTTTTCTTTTTCAATTGAAGCTTCAGCAACTTCTTTTGCAATAACAAGGTATTCATCAAGATACTCTGGATAAACTTCAACAACAGAAATTCTAACCAACATTTTATTATTAATATTATCATCAGCATAAATATTAGAAGATAATCCAAATAGCGATAAAATTAAAGCTAATATTTTTTTCATTTTTCAACCTTTCAATTTTTTAAACCAAACAATATACTATAAATACATAAACTATTCCCCCACCATAAACCACTAATCCATTAAATACTAAAAACACCCATTAACCCCCCCCCAACCACTCTAAACAACATAAACAATACTTTAAATTAAAAACTAAAAAGCAATTAAAATCTCATTCTAAAACAACCTTCACTAACTACTAAAAACAATTAAAAACACACACCATAATAAAATAATCTAAAA